>JADLHG010000004.1:300000-567796 GCA_020848905.1 Deltaproteobacteria bacterium | reverse complement strand
GCTCGTCCCGGTGCTCCAACACCAGCCGCACCGCGCGCTCCCGTACCTCTGGTGAAAACGTGCTCGGTCGTCCCATGTCTCCATCCTCTCAACAAATGGAGCCTCCAGGAAAGCCGGGGCGGTTCAACCTCTCGCAAGGAACGGCAGGCGGGCACCCGAGGTACACCGTTCGGGCAGGCGAGAGGCCGGCTGTGGGTAGAAGGGCCTACTCCACGATCAGCCACCGTTGGTGATTGCCAGTGTCGCAGGACCAGATGTCGATATTGGCGCCGTTGGCAGTACTGGCGCCGTTGACCTCGACGCACTTGTCGTGCAGCGGGACGTGCAGCGGCCGTAGTTCGTATGAGGATCCACCACCCACCGGAGTGAGTGAGAACCGCTGATTCTCATAGCTGTCGTAGCAGGTGTACTGGTCGACGTTCGTCCCATTCGACGTCCCCGAACCGGCGACATCGAGGCACTTGCTGCTATTCTTGTTCCGCACGCGATACTTGAACTCACCGGTCCCAACCACCTCGAACCGCCATTTCTGGTTGTCCCCCCCGTGACAGCTCCACTGCTGGACGTTCGCGCCGTTGTACGTGGCACTGCCCCATACCTCCATGCACTTGTTGCTGTGCACCGCCTTGAGCTGGACCCAGTTTGTCGTGAGAGCCTCTTCCACGCTGCGGATGTCTCCTTCGCCGCCGCAGGCTGCTCCGAACACCGCCACGACGGCCATGCCAATCCCCTCGACGATTCGACGACGCATGTACTTCCTCCTCGCTTGCTGTTGTTGTGGATATCGCTCGGTGCCCCCTTGTGGTCTTCGGGGACGCCCCTGGCCGAGCGATGATGGCAGTGTAGAGAGGACGCACATTCCCGCACGTCCACTATTTTCGGACGTGCCACCGTGGGCCTCGGACCGCGGCTCTCCGCATTCGCATGCCTTCCCGACGAGAACGCCCATGGCCTGTGGGTTGACGACGTGCCGCGCAGTCTGGTACCTAGCCGCGTCGACAGGGAGGCGCTCGTGGCATTCCATCTCGGCCCGACGGTGGCGCTCGTTTGCGCGGCCATTCTCGTTGCAGCGGGACAGATCCTGTTGAAGCAGGCGGTGCTTGGAAGGACCGTCGTGGGAGCCGGAGACCTGCTCGCCCTGCTCATCAATCCGTGGGCGCTGGCGGGCCTGGCGGTCTACGGGCTCGGCACCGTCGGTTGGCTCTATGGCCTAAGCCACCTCCCGTTCTACGTCGTTACGTTCTTCATGGCACTCCCGCTGGTCTTGGTCCTGCTAGCGGCGATTCTGCTCTTCGGTGAGCGTCCCGATCCAATCCATTGGGTGGGGATCGCCGCGGTAACGGCAGGAGTCATCCTCGTGACCTGGAAGAGGTAGCGAGGAGCCTTCAACGTGCGTGACATCGTACTTCGCTGCCCCGACTGCCACTATCTCCTGCATCCCGTCACCGACGCGGCATCGACATCCCGATCCGCCCGCTGCTCCGGTTGCACTCGGACGTTCACCAGCTCTGCCGGCGTGTGGGACCTCTGGCCCACACGGGTCCGCCTCACGCCCGAGGACTCGCAATGGGCGGCCCACTTCGATGCAACCGTGGGCGCGCTGGGCACCTCGGACCCTCTCGCGCTCGACTACGGCAGCCGACGCACCTTCGCCCTGCGGCAGCGCGCGATGGAGGAGCTCGTGGGGGACGTGTCCGGGCAGCTCCTCCTCGACGTGGGCTGCGGCAACGGCCTGATGGCCCGCCCGCTGCTCCTCAGTAACCAGGTGGCGGGCGTCGACGCCTCACTTCAGATGGCCCACGCCGCGGCACGGAACGGACTTCAGGCAGTGCACGCGCCGGCCTTCGAGCTCCCCTTCGTGGACGGCAGCTTCGACGGCGCGTTTCTCATCGAGGTGCTCCAGATCGTCTCCGATCCATACCGGGTGCTCTCCGAGCTCACCCGGGTCGTGCGGCCCGGCGGGTTCGTCGTGCTCCTGACGCACAACGCCGAGAGCCTCGTCCGACGCGTCCTCTACCGCTGGTTCCCCGACGAGGGTCCGGCCCATCGGATGTTCACGCTCCCGCAGCTCTCGGGCTGGCTGACCTCGCTCGGCTGCGGGCAGATCAAGGGGCGGCACCTCTTTCTGCCGGTCCCGTACAGCCGGCCGGCGAGCGGTCTACCCGCCTCGCTCCTCGCCACCACCCTCGCGCTTCGGGCCGAGAAGCTCGCTTGAGCGCTGCACGACCGGCGGCAGGGAGGCCGTCGGCTCGTTCAGCTCGGCGAGGGGAGCGGGCCGCGCCGTCAGGAGCGCGAGCTGCCGCACGAGCAGGGTAAAACGGTCCTCCATCGTCTTCTGCCGGAGGTAGAGGTTGAAGCAGATGAAGAGGAGCGCGAGCGTCGACAGGTAGAGGGCCAGGTCCACACCACGCCCCACGCCGAAGGCCGCCGCCACGCGGTCCGCGAGCTGCGGGCTCAGCGCGAACCCGATGATGAGCAGGAAGACCAGGCTCATGGCCAGCTTCTGCACCGGCCGGTTGCGCGCCGCGACCAGGAAGTAGAAGAGCAGCACGACGCCGCCGCCCACGAGGAGGATCTTGATCAGCATGCCGGGCCTCCGCCCGACCTCTACCACGCCCCGCCGGCTCGAGCGAGTCCCCGCCGCGGCGGCGGGTGGGGTTCTGCGACCGGGACGGTGCTCCGAGTAGACAGGCGCGCGCTCTTGGTGCAAAACCCGGGACGTGGCGACGGTGGACCCCCGCGAGCTCTATGTGATCGTGCCGGCCTACAACGAAGGCCCGGTGCTCGGGGAGGTGCTGCGCGAGCTCCTGTCCGTCTACCCGAACGTGGTGGTCGTGGACGACGGCTCCTCGGA
Organism: Deltaproteobacteria bacterium; assembly: GCA_020848905.1. Classification (NCBI taxonomy): domain Bacteria; kingdom Pseudomonadati; phylum Myxococcota; class Myxococcia; species Deltaproteobacteria bacterium. Next base: position 564,942 of record JADLHG010000004.1, on the reverse strand, counting down.
CACCTCGCACGCCATCGCGCTCCGCAGCGGCGCCCACGTGCTGCATCACACGACCAACCTGGGCCAGGGCGCGGCGCTCCAGACCGGGCTCACGTACGCGCTCGACCGCGGCGCGCGCTACCTCTGCACCTTCGACGCCGACGGGCAGCACCGCGTGGAGGACATCGCCACCCTGGCCGAGGCGCTCGTGCGCGAGAAGGCCGACGTGGCTCTCGGTTCACGCTTCCTCGGCACCGCGGAGCGCATGCCGACCGCGAAGCGCCTGACGCTCAAGGCGGCCGTGGTCTTCACGCGCGTGGTGGGCGGGATTCGCATCACCGACACGCACAACGGGCTGCGCGTCCTGACGGCCGAGGCCGCCCGGAGGCTGACCATCACCCAGACCAGCATGGCTCACGCCTCGGAGATCCTGCACAAGATCGTCAAGTACGGGCTCAAGCACGTCGAGGTGCCGATCACCGTGCGCTACACGGACTGGTCCCTCAAGAAGGGGCAGTCCCTCCTCAACGCGGTGAACATCGTCTTTGATCTGATGGTGCGGCGCCTGCTCGACTGAGGCGAGCGCGCTCGGCGCGCGTCTCAGAGCGCTTTCTTCGTGGGGGGAGTCGTCGGGGCCTCCGGCTTCTTCTCGCGCCGCCGCTTCTCGAGGCGGGCCTTCACCTCGTCGCGTTGCCGCTTCACCGCCGGCGTCGGGTCTCCCGCCGGACGCACGCGCCGGAGCTCGCTCCCCGGTACGGTGGTGAGCCCCCGGGAAACCCGTCGCCCGTCGGCCTTCACGCCGGGCGCTGCCGGAGGGGGAGGCGGCGCGGGGGGCGGCGGGGTGACCGTCTTCAGCTTGAAGTCCTTCCGGTAGTAGAAGTTGAAGGCCTGGGTCGGCACCCCCGGCACGGCCGCGTAGTCGCTCCAGACGAACTTCAAGAACAGGTCGTAGCCAAAGAGGCTCTCGTTGTTCGAGACGACGATGAAGGGCGGTCGCTTCGCCTTGAGCTGCTGCGCGATCTCGAGCCACGGCCCCATCTTCACGAAGCGGGTCATCTCCGTGGGCCGCTTCCAGGTGTTCGTGAGGTTCGTGGTGATCACACCGAGCACCTTGTAGTAGCGGATCGCCGAGAGCCGCTCGGCGTGGTAGTAGACCGGCCACGCCCACCGTCCCCAGACCCAGATCTCGTCGGTGGGGGCGCTGTTGTCCTTGATGAACTTGGCTATCCGCTGCGCCTCGATCTGGTAGTCGTTGTAGGTCGGGCGGTGACGCCGCACGGACTTCAGATCGGTCAGGTCCGCCATGAGCGGCGGGAGGCAGGCCAGGACCAGGCAGAAGATGAGCGCGAGGCGGCTCAGCTTCGGCCAGAGCCCGTCGGGCCAGGTCGCCCGCGGGGCGAAGCGCAGGAGCGGGCCGTTCGGGTGCGCGGCCAGCCAGGCGGCCGCGGGGAGAGCCTGGAGGTAGTAGCCCATGTAGAAGCGGAACCCGATCGCCACCGCCAGAAAGCTCATCAGCAGGTGCGCCCCGAGAAGGGTGCCGAGGAGCGACCACCCACGGCGACGCGCGATCGGGGCGCTCGCGAGGGTCATGCACGCGAGGAGCGTGGGGAGCGCCATGTACTCCCAGAAGCCGAGGAAGCCGTCCTCCATCCGTTCGAACTTGGCCTTCAGCTCCAGCTCGCCCCCGACGTAGCGCCAGCCCGCCTCGGAGAAGAAGAAGGTGCGCACGAACTCGCTGAGCCCGCCGTTCACCAGGTAGTAGAGGCCGATGGGCACGAAGCCGAGCGCGATGCCGCCGAAAAACGCCACGAGCGAACGAAGGCGCGGCAAGCGCGCCCAGCCGACGGGAGCCTCGAGGGCAGGCCCGAGAAAGAGCACGCCCGCGAAGAGCGGCACCAGCGCTGCCCCCTGGTGCTTGAAGAGCGCCGACCAGCTGAGCAGCGCCCCCGCGCCGGCGAGCCACCCGAGCGAACCACGCTTCAGCCCGAGGACGAACAGACCCGTAGCCCAGACATAGGGCGCGATCATCCAGCTGTTGTAGTTCACCGTCAGGCTGTCGGTGATCGGGGACCAGATGGTGTAGATGAGCCCCGCGACGAAGGCCGACCCCAGGCCGAACATCACGCGCGCGGTGAAGAAGACCCCGAGCCCGGCCAGGATGGCGAGCGCGATGCCGAAGCACTCGAGCACCACCATCGACCGACCCCAGATGGCCCAGACCGCCCAGGTGACGAAGAACGAGCCGGGAGCCTTTATCTCGAGGCTGTCCTTGAGCGGCACCTTGCCGTGGCGCAGGAGATCGGCGTTGTAGGTGATCCCGGCGACGTCCTCGTTCCGGAAACCGTCGGCGGTCTTGGTGACCGGCCAGCGCAGCCAGAGGGCCAGCCCGACCAGCAGGGCCACGCACGCGAGGTGCAGCCCCAACTGCAGGAGCGCCTCGCGGGTCAGCAGTCGGTGCAGCCCGGTGGCCGGCGCACCCGCACGGAGCCCTACCGCGTCCTTGTCCGTGGATTCAGCCATCGCGTCTTCGCTCGTGTGGTGATCGTGTGGTTCGGGGATGGGCTGCGGCGAGTCGTTTTTTCGGGCGGACGGTAGTTCAGGGCGTGCGGGAGCGCAATGCCTAGCGGCCGGGCCTGGCGCCCGCGCGAGTCCCACCTGGTGGAGCCCGTCTTCGTCGCCCCTCTTTGCGGAAAGGCGGCCTCTGGTTTATGAGAGGGGGCCCCCGCGCTCCGCCCGCTCGGCGCCGCCGGTGGCCCAAGGAGCCTCGCGTCGTGGAGCATAAGCCCGCATCCGAGCCGGCCGGAGAGTACGCCGAGAAGGGGGACTACCATCGCGCCCTGGACCCGAGCTGGCGCTACTACCCGGTCTACGTGGAGAAGATGGCGCTCGTACGCCGCCTGCTCGGCGAGCTGCCCCCGGGGACGCGCATCGCCGACCTGGGCTGCGGCGAGGGGCTGCTCGTCGAGGAATATCGCGCCAAGGGCTACGACATCGTCGGCGTGGACGCGGCGTACCGCTCGGAGCACGTGGTGCGAGCCGAGATCACGGACCTCCCCTTCCCCTCCGCGAGCTACGACCGCGCACTTTGCCTGGACGTGCTCGAGCACCTGGACCTCGCCGCGCAGCCTCGAGCCATCGCCGAGATGGCGCGCATCCTCCGCCCCGATGGCCGGGCTCTCGTGTCGCTCCCCAACCTGGCCCATCTCGCCTCGCGGCTGGCCTTCCTGCTGACCGGCAAGCTGGTACGCACCTCGACGGTCGATCGCCACCCCGGGGACCGTCCCATCGGCGAGTTCGTGGGGCTGCTCGACGAGGCCGGCTTCCGGGTCCTCCGCCGCTGGGGGCTCTTCCCGACCTATCCCGTCGTCTCGGCCCTCACCTTCGTCGCCCCGGCTGCGGCGCTCCCGCTGCACCGGCTGCACAACCGGCTGCACCCGCCGGCGAGCTGGTGCTTCCTGAACGTCCTCGAGCTCGAGAAGCGGCGCTGAGGCCCACGGCGGCTACCGAGGCGAACGCGGCGCGGGTCCGATCCGGCGCGTAATCTTCGCGAGCGACATGCCGGCGTGTCGCGGCTCGTAGATCTGTTCCATCCAGCCCAGGAACCGCTCCGGCACCGGCTGTCTCCGGTAGGCCAGCATCCCCCAGTACGCGCCCAGGACGACCACCACGACGGCGAGCGCCCCCGCCGTCAGAGCCAGGCGACGCGCGCGAGGTCCCGGCTCGGAGCGCCAGAGCAGGAGAAGAACCAGGCCGACGGCGCTCCCGAGGTAGGGGATCGCGGACCCGAGCCCCTCCAGGCCAAGGAGCCACCCGAGGCTGTAGGGCCAGTACCCGGCGCCTCCGAAGCGCCACGCCACGTCGAAGACCGGGTTCGAGAAGTTGTCGGGGAAGTGGGGAAAGACCGCCGAGACCGGCACGTAGATCGCGATCCCGAGCGCCATCAGCCCGTAGGGGATCGCGCGCAAGTACCAGGCGCGCCCCTCGAGAGCCGCGACGACCACGGCGACGGGAACGAGGTAGTAGGGGAGCGCGCAGGTGATGTAGCGCGGACCCACGTCCCAGCCGCTCACGAACATGACCGAGGAGATGAACAGCACGAAGATCAGGATCGCCACCGCGCAGAAGACGGCCTCGGCGCGCAGCTCTCGCCTGCGGAACATGAGCGCGAGCCCCGGAAAGGCGAGCAAGAGGAAGGGCGAGTAGTAGAAGAGGCCGTCGTCGGCCGAGAAGTAGCGGTTCACGAGCTCGGTCAGCCGAAAAGCCTTCAGGCCCAGAAAGCCCTGGCTGTGCCACTCCGCGAAGACCGGGTTGGTCGGGTAGTGGTAGCCCGTGCGCAGCGGATGCTCGAAGCAGCCCCAGTGATAGAGGAGCAGGCCCGCGAGCGGCACGGCGGCGCCCAGCGCGAAGCCCATCCCCTCGCGCAGCCACCGCGGGCGCGCCCGCCAGACGAGGTACAGGAAGAGCGGCGGCCCGAGAAAGGCCGTCTGATAGTCCACGAGGACGGCACTGCCCGCCGCAAGGCCCGCCCAGAGTGAGGTGAGGGACCGCCCCTTCCCCCGCCCGATCCAGAACGCCAGCACGAAGCCCGTCGCCATGAGCAGGCTCGAGAGCTGGTGCGCGATGAGCAGCGTTCCGTAGGTCATGGCCATCGTGCCGAGCGCGTACGCCGCCAGCACGAGGCGTCGCGGCCAAAGGGACGGCACGAGGTCCCGCAAGAACCGCGACAGGAGCCAGAGAAAGAGCAGCGACGGGACGGTGGCTCCGAAGAGCCGGAACCAGAAGAACATGCGCCGGAGCTCGGGCGTCTTCCCTCCGCTCGCCGCCTTCTGGGCCGCGTAGACCGGGATGGTGAGGAAGCTCATCCCGGGAGCCTTGTTCGAATAGAGCTTCCCCTTGTAGGTCGACGTGTCCGGCGTCGGCTGCAGCCGTGACATCTCCGGATCGATGTTGAAGGCCTGGCGATCCACCATGGCCATCGTGAGGTAGATCCGCGGCAGCTCGTTCGCGCTGTGGATCGCGTCGAAGTAGGGAAAGTTGTAGGCGTAGAGCAGCGCCAGGATCCCGCCGAACCAGGATCCTTGGATCCGCCGACGGAGACGCGAGCGTCCGGACGCGACGGCGGCTTGGTCGGGGCTCTGGGGATCCGTCGTCACGCGGCGAAGCGCTCTGGCCGGGGGCTCGGCTCGGCACCTCGTCTAGCGCAGCAGCGCCCGGCGGGTCAACCCGCGGCCCCGAGGAGGAGCCGGGAACATGTGGCGTGCGGACGCCGTTATCAGGTCGGCGTGCATGGCTCCGGCGGGCAGGGCGGCGCTGGCCAAGGGGGGGATCCACAGCTGCCAAGCGTGCGAGGTCAGGAAGTTTGCGCCGTAAAGCGCGGCCAGGGTATAGATCCGGCCCAGAGGGAGATGCGCATGCACACGAGACGATGGACGAGCCTGGCCGTCGCGGCGGCGGCGATGGCGGTGATCCTCCCCGCGACCTCTGCGCCGGCCGCCCCCGAGTCGCCCCCCGAGGAACAGGTCGCGACGACGGGCCCGGCGGAGGAGGCTCCGCGACCGGACCCGGCGGAGATCTCTCCGTCGATCAGCGGCCTCAGCGGCCTCTTCCGCGTCGTGAGCACCCAGATCGGGCGACCGCATACCTTCCGCGTCGGGCTCCACACGGAGATCTTCAGCGGCAAGAGCTTCCTCGTCTCGGGCGACTCCAACTCCCGCTTCATCGGGAGTCTCGCGCTCAACTACACCCCGTGGCGTCTGCTCGAGTTCTACATGGGCGTGCGGAGCACCGCGAACAGCAACGACCGCAGGGATCCGGCGCGACAGGATCAGCGGGTGATCCTTGCCCTCGGGGACTTCGGCTTCGGCGGCAAGTTCCAGTATCCCGTCTTCCCCGCCTGGGGGATCGGCCTCAACCTGGGCGTACAGCTCATGAACTCGGTGGGAGGCGTCTCCGTCGAGGGGGCGGCCACCGGCGTCACGATCGGCCTCATCTCCACCGTGGATCTCGGAGCCGTGACCCGCGTCCCCTGGCGCTTCCACGTCAACGTGGGCTACCAGCTCGACAACTCCGGCAGGCTCTCCGCGTTTCCCGGACATTCTCTGCAGAGCCTGCAAGTCGAGAAATTCGCGCTCGGCATCAACCCGAGCCGCATGCAGCTCCGCTTCGGCACCGACGTGTCGCTGCGCAAGTGGACCAAGATCGGCCTGACGCCCCTGGCCGAGCTTGGCGTGGACATCGCCACGACCACCGCCGACGCCGATTTCAACCAGACCCGTTTCATCAAGCCGAACGGTCCGCTCTCCACGACGGACATCGATGGACGCGCCTCCGCCTGGCTGACCCTCGGCCTGCGCGCGAGCCCTCTACGCGGCCTCGGGATCTCTCTGGCCACGGACCTCGGGCTGCTCAGCCCGGGCTACGGGTACGGTCCGCCCGTCGTCCCCTGGAATCTGATCCTCGGCCTCTCGTACAGCTACGAGCCCGGTGCGGCGACGCGGGTTGTGACGCGCGAGCGGGTGGTCGTGAAGTCCCAGCCGGCAGCCGACGGCAAGGTCCGGGGCCGCGTGGTGAATGCCAAGAGCCTCGAGCCCATCGAGGGCGCGGTCGTGACCTTCCCCGGCCGAGACCTCACGGGGCAGTCCACCGACCCGGACGGCACCTTCCTCTCCTACGGCTTCACGGCCGGCAAGGTGAACGTGATGGTGCGTCACCCGGACTACCAGCCGGCGAAGCTCGCGGCCACCGTGACCGGGGCGAACTCCGTAGCCAAGGTGGAGATCAAGCTCGAGCCGGCAGCACCGAAGCTCGGGAAGCTGTCCGGGAAGGTCACGGACCTGAAGGGCGCGGGCGTCGCCTCGAGCATCGTACTCACGGGGCCCGAGTCGCGTACCGTGACCAGCGACGCGAGCGGGGCCTTCGCCGTCGAGCTCAAGCCCGGGGCCTACACGGCGCAGGTCACCGCCGAGGGCTTCATTCGCAAGGACGCGGTGGCGAACGTCGCGCCCGCCGGCCCCGCCACGATGGACGTCACGCTGAGCGCCCGGCCGAAGCGTTCCCAGGTCAAGCTCACGAAGAGCGCGATCGTGATCACGAAGAACGTGCACTTCGCCACGGGGACCGCCAACCTGATGCCCGATTCGCAACAACTCCTCGATGAGGTCGCGGAGGTGATGCAGGGGAACCCAAAGATCCGGAAGGTCGAGGTCGGCGGGCACACCGACAACCGGGGAGCGCCCAAGGGCAACGAGCAGCTCAGCCAGGCCCGGGCCGACGCGGTTCGCGACTACCTTCTGAAGGCCGGAGTCGCAGCGGATCGTCTGACCGCGAAGGGCTATGGTCCGCACCAGCCGAAGGCGCCAAATATCACGCCGCGGAATCGCGCGACCAACCGCCGCGTTGAGTTCAAGATCCTCGAGCAGTAGCCGGCCCATCGCCGCCCGCGGCTCCTTCTTTTTTCCTTGCGCGGGGCGAGGAGCGCGGCGTAAGAAGGTCGGGATTTGTAGCGTGATGTATTCAAGCGGAGGACTAATCCAATGAACAAGAAGCTTTCCCTCACCTTGGGCCTGCTCGGCGCTCTCGCGCTCGCAACGGGCTGCGGCAAGAGCACCACCACCACCGACGGCGGCACCAAGAAGGGCGACGGCGGCGTCACGCTCTTCGACGGCACGAGCGGCACCGCCGACACGGGCGGCGGCGGGCACGACATGGGAGCCCCCATGGCCGACCAGGGCACCGGCCCGCAGAAGGGCTTCGGCGACACCTGCACCGCGGACAACACCAAGAAGTGCGAGACAGGCTTCTCCTGCGTCTTCATGGAGCAGGGCGCGGCGAAGGGCTTCTGCACGAAGACCTGCACGAACAGCGGACAGCAGTGCCCCGGCTCGCCGGCCAACACCTTCGCGGGCTGCGTGCTCCAGGTGCAGACGCAGGGCGGCGGCACGCAGAACGCGTGCGCCTTCATCTGCGAGCATCCGCAGGCCGGCAAGTACACCTGCCCCGGCGAGATGGTCTGCGCGGCCGAGGACAACCCGAAGGGCAGCGGCCAGAAGGCCTGTCTGCCGCCGAAGTAGCTGAACCCGCGCTACCGCCCGCCCAGAGCCGATGCACCGACGAGGACTCTTCGCGCTGATCGTCGCGCTGACTGTCGCCGCCTGCGGCGACAGCGGCGGTACCGCGTCCGACGCGCGGCTGGACGGCGGCAGCGTGGACCTCGCCCCCGACGAGCACTTCGGCCGCTCCTGCACCAACATCGGCAAGCCCTGCACCGAGAAGGACAAGGACGGCTACAAGCTCCACTGCGTCGCGCTGAAGGGCGGCACCGCCGGCAAAGGCTATTGCACGCGGATCTGCAACCCGACGAACATCGAGTGCCTCGGGGTCCCGAACGGGCTGTGGTCGAGCTGCCTCGTGAAGGGCGAAGCCACGGACGCGGGACCCGGCCTCTCCTACTGCGCCTTCATGTGCAGCACCGCCAAGAACTCGTGGGGTTGCCCACGAACCCTCTCCTGCGGACCGAAGGACAAGGAAGCCAACGCCCTCTGCTTACCCTGAGGCGCGCCGCGCAGGGCACCAGCACGTGCGGCGAGCCCCCCTCCCCGTAGCGAAGCGAATTTTGTCCCCCCAAGATCGTGCGTGATACCGTGGCTACCGTGCACGGTCTGAACGCCCTTCCCCGCGCCTCTGCTCCAGGGCGCCCTCCCGCTCGGGTCGGCCGCCTGTGGGTCGTGCTCGCCACGTGCGCCCTGCTCCTCTGCTTCGCCGGCGCTCTCTGGGCATACACGAGCTCCCTCGGTGTTCCGCGACTCATCCCCGGGCTGCGCCTGGGGTCCTTCCGGGTTGGCTCGGTGGCCCACGAGGATCTGGACCGCCTCATCCACGGGGTGTCGGAATCCTGGGCCCGCGAGCCGGTGCTGCTCACCATCGGGGCGCACGAGCTGCGGGTCACTCGTCGCGAGCTGGGCGTTCGCGTGGACGCGGCCGCGACCCGCGCGCAGCTCGAGCTGGCCGGCAAGTCGGGCAACTTCCTCCAGGACCTCTTCGACCGGCTCAAGGCGCGGCGGGGCGAGCTGGCCATGGCGCCGATCCCGGAGCTCGACCCGGAGGTCGCTCGCGCCTTCTTTCGTCGTCTCAAGGCGGCAGTGGATCGGCCTCCCGTGGATCCTCGGCTGGATCTGGAGCGCGGCCTCGTCCAGGAAGGGCAAGGAGGCTATCGCCTCAAGCTCTACGACGCACTCGCCACGACCGAGAACGCCCTCCGGCACGGCAGGTCCCGAATCCCGCTCCCCGTCGATGCGGTCGCCCCGAAAAGCGCCGCAGCGCTGCAAGGGATCGACATTCGGCACGTCCTGGCCGAGTTCGTCACGGTCTACAGCCTGGCCGACAAGGACGCCGATCGCGCCCACAACTTGAAGGTCGGAGCCAGCAAGCTGGACGGGCGGATCATTCCCGCGGGCGCGAGGTTCTCGTTCAACGAAGTCGTCGGCCCTCGCACCCACGCCGAGGGCTATCGCACGGCCAACGTGATCAGCGACGGAGAACTGGTAGACGGCATCGCCGGCGGTTCGTGCCAGCTCTCGAGCACGCTCTTCGCCGCGGCGTTCTTTGCCGGACTGGATCTCCTGAACTCGAGGCCGCACACCATTCCGAGCTCCTACATCAAGATGGGGCTCGACGCGGCCGTGGCGTATCCGGATACCGACCTCGTCCTGCGCAACCCGTATCCGTTCCCCGTGGTCATCCACTTCGTCGTGAACCAGGGAAAGGTCCGCGTGCAGCTTCGGGGCAAAGGCAGACCGTGGCGCAAGATCGCCTTTCGCCGAGAGGTGAAGGAATCGACCCCGCATCAGGAGATCCAGCGCCACGACCCAGAGGTGCCTCGGGGCGTACGCATCATCGACCAGGTCGGAGTGCCGGGCTTCGTGCTCGAACGTCAGCGGCTCTTTTTCGGAGCGTCGGAGGAGCCCGAAAAGATCGAGCGCCGCGCGCTGCGCTACCCGCCGACGAGCCTGGTGGTCCGCATCGGCACCGGCCCGGCCAACCCCCGTTTCGTGCCCCCTCCGCCGAAACGACCCTTCGGCGACGCCAAGCCCGAGCTCGAGATCATTCAGTAGCGGCCCTATGGGCACGCGAAGGGCCGAATCCCCCGCTCCTTGACAGCCTCGCCCGTCGCGCGAAGAATCAACGCACGACACCGGTGAACAGCGACGCATTTCTCATTCGGGAAGGTCTGGCCACTCCCGTCGAGCTCGAGCGAGCTCGCGCCGGGGGTGGAGCCGGTTCCGAGTGGAGTCTGACGGAGCAGCTCGTGCGCCGTGGCGTGGTCGAGGAGCGGGCCCTGGCGACCGCCTATGCGAGGTGCTTCTCCGTGCCGCTGGTGGAGCCGGAGCGCCTGCGGGACCTTTCCCCCGAACTGGTCGCACTGCTCTCTCCCGACCTGGCGCTCGAGCATCGGGCCATCCCGCTCCGCGTCGAGGACCAGGAGCTCACGGTGGCCATGGCCCATCCCGCCGACGAGCGGGCGCTCCAGGAGCTCGCCTTCTTCACCGGCCTGAATGTGACGCCCGCCGTGGCGCCCTGGTCCACCATCGAATGGGCGCTCGGGGTCTACTACGGCGCAGACGCGCCGACGCGGTGCGTGTCCCTCGACGAGCCGGAGGCGGCGGGGCGAGCCGAGGCCAGCCGCGGCGACGCGGGCGCGCCTCACGCGAGCTTCGCCCCGGCTCCCGCGTCCGGCGAGCTCGAGGAGCTCTTCCTTCCCGTCCGGCCGGACGCGAGGGTTCCGGCCGAACACGATGCCCTCGGCGGGGAACCGTTGCTCCTCCTCACGCGTCCGAAGGCCCCGCGCGCCGCGTTGGCCCCTGGATCCGGGACGCCGGCGACGCCTGGTTCGCGGACGCCCACCGGCGGTCGCTCGGCCAGCGTGGCAGCCGGCGGGTACCCGGACGGCCTCCCGACGCTGCCCCACGGCCTCATCGGAGGCGACCTTCTCCTCGGGGACGAGCCGCGCAGCGCCTCCGCAGGTGAGGCCCCACAAGCCGAAGCGCCGGGCGCTCGAACTCCGGAGGTGCTCCCCACGGAGTTCGACGGGTCCTCGCGTACGCCGCTCGGAGGGCTCTCCGCCGAGTGCATCCTCCGTCCGACGCCGATGCCTGGACGTCGCCGGCGCCGCACCTTGCGCGGCGTGCCCACTGCGTCCATCGCAGTTGCCCCCGCGGGCTCCGACGCGCCCGAGGACGCTCCGGAGGCGGACGAGCCGTCGAGCGGAAGCCCCGTCCCCGCCCGCCCCACGGACGCCGAGCGCTCCCCACGCCGTATGTGACAGGACTGCACACTCCACGGCATCCCTGTCCACCAGAAGCCGAGGGCGCCCCAGCGTGCGCCGCGCCGTGCGAAGTCTTTGGGTTTAAGCAATAATTCGACGCTCTGGATCACCGTCCGGCGTCGGCGCGCAAACGACTCGCGCCTCCGGTCCCGCAAGGCTGCCGTTAGAAAACTAACGGTCCGCCCCCCGGTCGGTCGCGGAGTGCCCCACGCTGAAGGAGAGACCGACCGCATTCTAGCCGGTTACCGCCGCACAGCGGATCCCGCCCGCGTGGCCAGTCTCTTGCAGTGTCCCATTCCCATGGATCGCCACGCCGCAGCGCCGTCCGTTCCACTCGCTTCTCCGACGTGCGTCGGCCGAGAGCAGGAGCTCGGCCAGGTGCACGCCGCGCTCGAAGAGGCCGCCTCCGGCATGGGTGCCCTCCTGTGGGTGACCGGCCCGACGGGGGTCGGGAAATCGACCTTCCTCCGCGAGGCCGAGCGTCGCCTTCGCGACCAGGGCGCGATCGTGCTCGTCGGGCACTGCCACCCCCTCGCCGCCGCGTTTGCCCCCGTCCTCGAGGCCCTTCGGGGGCTCGTCGCCCACCTCTGCGAAACCCGATCGGCGCCCGAGCTCGCAACCGCCGCGGATGAGCTCCTCACGAACGCAGCCGGGCAGGTCCCGCCACCCACGGCGGGACCCGAGGCCGTGGCCGATCGCTGGGCGCACTTCGACCGCATCGCCGAGCTGTTGCGCGCCGCCAGCCAGCTACGTCCCATCGCCCTCGTCCTGCACGACACCGAATCGGCCGATCCGTCCACGCGCCAGCTCTGCCGGTACCTCGCCCGGGTATTGACGAGCGGGATCCCCTCCTCCTCCGACGCGCCACGGGTCCTGCTCCTCCTCGGTTCCGCGTCGGAAGCCGACCTGCTCGACGCCACGGACCAGCTAGCCACCCCAAGACTCCGTCGCGTCACCCTGAGCGGCCTCGACGAGGGCGGGCTGCGCGAGCTCCTCGGTGCCGAACCCATCGCTCGGCGCCTGCACCAGGTCACCGCGGGGGTGCCGCAGCGACTCCTCGCGCTGCTCGACCGCGCGCTGACGGCTGACCCTTCCGCCCTGGCTCCGCCGGATCCCCCCGAAGAGCGCGCGATCCTGGCGGCCCTCGCCGTCATCGGCGGTCCCACGAGCGCCGAGCTGCTTCGCCAGCTCGCCGACCTGCCTGCTCCCGCGCTCGCCGCCGGTCTGGCAACGCCGATCGCCACCGGGCGCGTCGAGAAGACGGTGGTCGACGGCGAGCTCCGCCTCGCCTTCGCCCGGGCGGGCGACCGCGATCAGACCTACCAGTCCCTGCTGGAGTCCGAGCGGGAGGCCCTGCATCGAGCGGTCGGGCGTCTCGCGCTCACCCGAGGAGCCGCCCACCTCGAGGTAGCGGCGGAACATCTTCTGCGCGGTCGGTCAGTGGACGCCGTGGCCGCCGTGCTCGCCGTCGGCCCGCAGCTGATTCTGACCGGCGCCCCGGAGCGCGCCGCCGAGCTCTACGAGCGCGCCCTTCCCCTCGCCCACCCCGACGAGCAGCGGGACGAGCTCGCCACGCGCCTGCTCGCGCTGTTCGAGTCCATGGGGCTGCTCGACCAGGCGATCCGTCTGGCCGCGGCGTGCCGGTCCGAGCGTCCGAACGACCTCGAGTGCTCGCTGCGCCTGGCGCATCTTCAGGTCGCCAAGGGGGACTTCGCTCCTGCACGCGGCGCCCTCGAGTCGCTGCTCGCGCGCGAGGCACGGGAGCTCTCCCCGTCGCAGCGGGCTCGCGCCCTGGGCGACCTCGCGAACCTGTACGGCCTCGCGGGGGATCAGAGCGCCGCCCGAGCCGCCGCGACGAAGGCGCTCGCGCTTTGCAGCGCGGACGCCGCCGGCCTGCTCGACCCGACGCTGACGCTGCGCGTGCGCGATACGCTGGCGCGGATCGATCTCGACGAGGGAGATTTCTCGCGCGCAAGCGAGCTCCTGCACGAAAACCTCGCCTCGGCGCGAGCTGCCGGGCTCGTCGCGGAGGAGATGCGGGCCCTCATCGAGCTCGGGCAGCTGTCCCTTCGCAGCGGGGATCACGCGGGGGCCGAGCGGCTCTACGAGACCGCGCGCAGGCTGGGAGAGACGTCGGGCGCGTACCGTCTGCTCGGGCCGTGTCTGCAACACCTCGGCGTCCTGGCCGAGCGCAGGAGGGACTACGGCCGAGCGCTCTCGCACTACCAGGCCGCCGTCTCCGTCTGGAAGAAGGTGGGGCACCGGGCCTACCTCGCGTGGGTCGGTCTCGACCTATGCACGCTCTACCTCGACCTCGGTCAGCTCGAGCGGGGCGAGGCCATGCTGCAGCTCGTCCAGCGGCTCATGGACGACGCGCCGCCGCTGGTCACGCGCATCAACCTCGCCATCGCGCGGGGCCGTTTCGCGCAACTGACCTGCCGCTTCGCCGAGGCTCTCGACCGGTTTCGCGAGGCGGAAGAGCTCGCGTCCGCGCCCGGGCAGGAGGAGCGACTCCTTCGCGTCCGGCTACTCGTCGCTGAGCACCACGCGCAGCTGGGTGAGTGGGGGCTCGTGGAGCCCGCCCTCCAGCGACTGGGCACCCCGACCGCGTCGCAGCTCCAGATTCGCACCGTCCTCGTTCGTGCAGGGCTGCACGAGCAGCGCGCGGAGGGCGAGGCGGCCCGCAGGGCCTACGCCTCGGCGCTGGAGCTGGCCGAAGGTCGCGGGGATCCCGAGCTGAGCTGGCACGCGCACTACGGGCTCGCGCGCATCGCTCGCCGCGCCGGACGTCCGGGCGAGGCGGACCGCTGGCTCTCCTCCGCCGCCGCCCTCGCCGAGAAGGTGCGCGACGGCGTGCCGGACGAGCTGCGTCCGTCCTTCGACGAGCTGCCGCTGCGGCTCGCCCTGGCGTCAGAACGCACGGCTCCCAGCCGCCCCTCTCCGGCAGCGCTGGCCCTCCGGCCGGAGCTCGTGCGTCGCCCCCGCCGTGAAGCGCGGCACGCCGAGATCGTCGGCGAGCATCCACGACTGCTGCAGGTTCTGGATCAGATCGAGAAGGCGGGGCCCACCGACGCCATGGTGCTCATCCGCGGAGAGAGCGGCACGGGAAAGGAACTCGTCGCGGACGCGCTGCATAGAAGCAGCAGCCGCGCGGACCGGCCGCTCGTGAAGGTCAACTGCGGGGCGCTCGTCGAGGGGCTTCTCCTGAGCGAGCTCTTCGGGCACGAGCGAGGCGCCTTCACGGGGGCCACGCAGCGAAAGGTGGGGCGCTTCGAGCTGGCCCACAGCGGGACCATCTTCCTCGACGAGATCGGAGACATCTCTCCCAACACTCAGGTGGCGCTGCTCCGCGTGCTGCAGGAACGTTCCTTCGAACGCGTCGGCGGAACCTCCGCCATCCGGGTGGACGTCCGCATCATCTGCGCCACGAATCGCGATCTGGAGCAGATGGTCGCCGCCGGAGCGTTCCGGGAGGACCTCTACTACCGCCTCCGCGGGGTCCAGCTCGAGCTGCCTGCGCTGAGGGAGCGCCGCGAGGACGTCCCGCTCCTTGCGACGCATTTCCTCTCCCGAATCGCCGAGGAGCGCGGAACGCGTCCGAAGCGGTTGGCGGCCTCTGCGGCCGCGCTGCTGATGGAGCACCGCTGGCCCGGCAACATCCGCGAGCTCGACAACGTGCTCCGATCGGTGTCGCTCTTCTCGGAGCACGAGGAGCTCGCGGAGGACGACTTCGCGGACTACCCAGACCTCGTCCGCCGTCCCCCGCCCGTGCCGCCCCCGAGCGCCACGACTTCAGCGCCCGCGGGCGGAGACCTAGGCCTGGACGCGTACACCCAGATCCGTTCGAAGGGCGTCAGCCTGAAGGAGATGAAACGCCTCATCGAGGCGGCCTGCATCCAGCAGGCGCTCGCGGATGCCGAGGGAAACATCACGCGTGCGGCGGAGCTCCTGGGGATGAAACGCCCTCGCCTCTCCCAGCTCGTTCGCGAACACGGTATCCCGCTCGAGAAGACCGCTGCCGGAGGACTTGACGATGTGGCCTAGAGCTCTCACCGCTGCCCTATCGCTTTTGGCGTTCCCGTTCGGGGGATGCGGAGGCGCTACGCAGGATCCTGCAGCTCACCGTCCGGCTGCGCTGGCCGAAGCCGCGCCACCGACGGTGCGGCTCGAGATGGCCTCGCTGGCCGTTCTCTCTCTCGACCTCCCCGGTTGCGACGCGGTGCGGGGGCCCCTCGCGCGGGAAGACGTCACGATGCTCCGCCACCCCGCCAGCGACGAGCTCGTCGTCGTGCACAGCCTGCGCGCGCACCAGCCGCTCTGCGTGGACACGCACGAAGGGGCTCTGGCGCACCTCGGTCCGCGCTGGGGCTCGCCCCGGGGCCTGGGGCCCAAAGGGGGTCCGCGCGTGAACCCCGAGCGCTTCGTCGGTCTTCAGGGGCAAGCAGCCAACCGACCGGGGGGACCCGAGGACGAGCCCGTCCCGCCGATTCACGGCGACCGTGCGGACGACCCGGTTCCGCCGATTCACGGACACGGCACGGAGGACCCCGGCGACGGCCTCCGGCCTGGCAGCGGAGGTCACCCCTCCGACGGCGACCGCGCCGTCGCGGTGCGCGTCACGTCGCTCGCCCTCTGAGGGCCCCCGCAGCTCGTACGCCGCGCCGGCCCGCGGCCGCGCCCTCCCCCCCCAACTCGCGCTCAGGTGCCGTCGGCCAGGCAGGCCTCCAGCAGCCGCTGCGCGCGTTCCGCTTCGCGCCTGAGGCGTCTACCGAACTCCGGCGCCGCAACGCCGAGGTCCAGGATCCGGTCCGCCGGGAACCAGAGCAGCTGACAGAAGGTCAGAGAGCGCACCGTGATCTGCGCGGCCTCCCCACGCTCGAGCGCGAGCGCATCGAAGCAGTCCCCATCCGTCAACTGGGCAAGCACACGGCGGCGCGGCTCAGGGCCCGGCACGCTGATCGCAGCCTCGGCCTGACCGAGGAGGACGAAGTGCAGTCCGTCCACGGGGTCACCTGCCGCGATGAGTACCGTGTCGGCCGCCACGGCGCGGGGCCGACCGTCGCGCACGAGCCTCTCGGCCACCTCCGGGTCCAGAGCAGCCAGCAGCGGAGAGCAGGCCATCAGCAGCCGCTCGAGTCGATCCCGATAGGCCAGGCGAAGTGTGCGATTGACCTCCGCGTCGGCGCGAGCTAGCCGCAGCACCTCTCCCTTGCTCAGAGAGAGCACCGTGCCCGCTCCCCTGGCCCGAACGTTCGCGTGCTGTCTTCCGTCGCCGAAGAGCCCCAGCTCCCCGACGAAGGCGCCCGCTCCCACGCGCTCGAGGAGTTGCTCGGAGCCGACCAGCTTCTGGCGAGAGACCTCGAGTTCCCCGTCCAGCACTACGAGCAGGTCCGTTCCCTCGGTCCCCTGGGCCAGCACCATCTCGCCTGGCTGCAGCGCGACACGCCGACCAGAGAGCTGCAGCAACGCCTCCGGAGCGAGCGGCCCGCGCGCGGCCGGCGACGACGCGCCCCCACCGGAGGTCGCCGGCTCCTCCGCAGCGAGAAGCCCCCGACGCCGCATGCCGTCGAGCAGGCTACGAGCGGCGGTGTCCTGAGGCGCAAGGCGCAGGACCTCGCCGCAAACTCCCGCGGCATCGGCATACTCGCCCAGGTTGACGTGAATTCGCGCCGCCGTCCGGTAGTGCCCAAGAGCCTCGTCGATGCGTCCAGCGCGCGCGAGGGTCTCGGCGACCACGACGTGAAAGAAGGGACTCTCGGGCTCCTTCTCGAGAGCCGCGAGGTGCCGACCGAGCAAGACCTTCAGATCGTCGTCGCTGGCCATTTCCGTCGAACCTTCGGTCGCGGAAGATTGCCTCGACGGTGGAGCGCCGACGGGGAACGTGGGGCGGCGCACGGGTCGCCCGACGGCGACCGACGGGGCACCGCGCGTACTACTTGTCCTTCGGCGTGAACGTAACGGGGCTCTCCACGCCCACCGGCTGACCCGTGAAGGTCGGGAACTTCCAGCGCCGGATCGCCTTCTTCATGCACTCCACCATCTCCGAGTTGTGATTCGGCGTGATGGTGATGTTGGCCGGCGCACCCGTCGACTGCACCTGAAAGCCCACGTTCACCACGAGCTTGCGATGGTGCAAGGAGGAGTCTCGCTTCAGCGCGCGCTGATAGCACGGCTGCAGGCCGCCCTTGTTCTGCTTCAGGGTCGCGATCACCTGGTCCTGCGTCAGAGCCCCCTCCGGCGTCCCCTTCTCCACCTTGATCGGCTTGCCATCGATCGTCAGGACGGAGGGATCGACCTTGATCGAACCCGGGTTCTGAAGTGCCTGGGCGAGCTGCAGCTTGATCTTGTTGACGTCGTTCTGCAGTTGCTCGAGCTTCGCCTGACACGAATCCAGGGCCGGCTTCGACTTGTCCACGCACTCGGTTGGCTTCTCGCCGCAGCCCATCCCCACCGCGAGCGCCGCAGTCACGAACAGCGCTCCGCACCACCGCCCACCGGCGCACAGGAAACCTAGGCGGCTTCTCCACTCACGGCTTCCGGCATTTCGTTCGCTCATCAGCATGTCTCCCGGAGGGGGTCAGACTCCCTATGGCCTTGTCGGCCGGCCGCTCATTATCTCCCCGGCGGCCTCGGGACGCAAACACTAGCCCGCGCTCGCGGAACACCGCGCACCGTCGCCGCGGAGCACCAAGGAAGGCCGCTACGGCGCGCGCTCCTTGCCTTCTGCCCCGGCTTTGCCTCGGGCTTCGCCGCCCTTGCCAGCACGCACACCCCTCCGCGCCGCAGCCGCTATGTACGCTCGCAGAGGCTTGAGGGTATGCGAATCGTTCTCGACGAAACTGAGAAGCTGTCGCTCGTCCTCGCCGCCGAGCCGCAGGAGAGCCTCCGCCACCAGATTCAGCGCCGTGGTGTCTTTGAGAAACGCGGCATCGCAGCGGTACGTCAAGAGGAAGTCGCGGAAGGGCTCGAGGACCGCCGCGTCGCCCAGCGCCGTGAGCGCCTTCACGACCTCGACCAGGGCGGGCTGCGGCGTCTCGTGGTCTCCGAGGTGGGCGAGCAGCGGCCGAACGGCCTCCGGAGCCTTCAGGTCCCCGAGGGCGCGCGCGATCACGTCCACCGCCACCGCCTGCGTCCCCTCCACGAAGTCGGTCCGCTGCTTGAGCACGTTGAGGTAGAGGGGGATAGCGGCGCGGTCGCGACGCGCTACGAGCACGTCCCCGGCGCGTCGGTACACCGCCGCGTCCAGATCCGGCCGGCTGACGATCTTCACGAGATCTTCGGTGACCTGTCCGCCGGGAAGGCGGGCGAGTTGCTCCACGCCGAAGATCTTCACCGCCTGGAAGCGGCGATCCGGATCCCAGATCATTTCCTTCAGCGCCGCGCGGAGGTCAGAGGCCCCTTTCCCTTCGCCAGCGGGAGCGAAGCCATCCGCGTCGAAGGTGACACCGCGCACGGCCATCTTGACCGGCTGCTGCGTGATGGGGAGACCGGACCGCGGGTCCAGCGTGACGACAGCGCCATGGCTCGTGACCAAAGCGAGCGTGCGCCCCGTGAAGGTGGACCCCACGGCGTCGTGCCTGGGATAGGCGTAGGCCCAACGGAGCCGGCCCGCCGTGGCCCCCGCCGCGTCGAAGGCGAAGAAGAAGCGGTAGTTGTGGACGAAGACGGCGCCGTCGGTGAGACCCATTCCCTCCCCGTCGGCTACTTGCCAGAGCAAGCGATTGCGGTCGTACGCCGTGTATCCGGCGAGCGCAGCGTTGTAGCCGTCCCACCAGTACGGCGGCTGCACCATCTTCGGCAAGGCGGCGGCGACGAAGGTCGAGCCCGCGCGCGTCCCGGCGACGGCGCGCGCATCCAGACGGTAGATGCCGCTACGACCACCGAAGAAGACGCCCGCCGCCGTCGTCCGGACCCAGAGCAGCGCCTCGTCCTTGGACCGCACGCGAGCGATCTCCCGCCCATCCTGAGCGGAGAGCAGGGCGACGGCCTGCGACCGGAGAGGCACGAACACCAGCCCGTCGCGCGCGGCGGGCGCGCCGAGCCGCCCCGCGGAGTCCACCACCCAGCGGGTCTTGCCGGTGGCCCCGTCCACCGCGACGAGGTGGGCGGCCGCCCCGCCGAACAGGCGCCGCTCGGTCCGCTCCACGACGTAGTAGAGGTCGTTGCCATCGGCCGCCGTGCCGAGCAAGCGACCTCCCTGCTCCATCGCGCCGGACCACTGGACCTGTCCATCGGCCACGCGCCGCCCGACGAGCTGGCTGTCGCCGGTCCGGTGAAAGACGTAGTCCCGGCCCACCGTCACGCGAGAGGTCGGCTGCGCCTCCACCGACCACAACACGCCCTGGGCCTGGAGGTCGTAAGCCACCAAGCGTCCGTCTCCGACGAGAAACGCGAGGGGCTTGCCCAGGCCGTTCGCCGGCGTCCCGGGGCGGCCGCGCTGAAGGCGCGCCATCGCGTTCTGCAGGTCACGCGCCTGGTTGTCGGGGAAATGGAGACTGAACGCGGTCTCGGCACAACCCGCGAGGAGCGCCCCCGCACACACCAGCACGGGCAGCGAGAGGACGCGGGCGACGCGCACGGTGAACATGGGGACGCTCATTTCTTGCGCTGTTCGAGCAGCTTCTCCGCCTGCTGCTTGGAGAGCCGCGTCTCTTTCTCGGGCACGCTCGCGACGTACTCCGAAAGAGCCGTCGCTGCATCGGGGCCGGGGATCCGCCCCAGAGCCTTGACCACCTCGGTTCGAAGCGGGTCCGGGCCGAAGTCCTTGCGCTTCAGCATCTCGCCGAGAGCGACGGCAAGGGGCCGGTCGGGCACGTCGCCGATGAGCTCCGCCAGCTGCTTGGCCGTCTCGACCCCTCCCACCTGGCCAAGCGGACCCGCCGCGGCCCCATCGCCCCGTCGGAGCATCTTCAGCAGCGGTCGCTCGGCCCGGCGCTCCTTGCGCTCCCCAAGGATGCGCGCCGCCCGGGCGCGCGGCATGGGATGGCTGTCCCCGAGCGCCTCTATCAACGTCAGGGGCACCCGCGGATCCTCGATGGCACCCAGCGCACGGATCGCGGTCTCGCGGATCTCGGGGCTGCGATAGCGGACGTAGTGCCGAAGCAGGTCCACGGCCTTCGGGCTCTTGTGCAGGCCGAGCGCCTCGAGAAGGGCCCCGAGGAGCTTCGGCGGGGCACCGAGCTGGAGACCCCCCATGAGGGCATCCCGGGCCAGAGCGTCGTCCTTCAGCGACCCGAGCGCGCTCGCCGCGGCGACCGCCGCGTCGAGGTTCTCGCCATGGAGGTCGGCCTTCAGACGCTCCACGTTCCCCGTCATCTGGGCACTCGCCACGCCCGACCCAGACAACCACAAGACCGCTGCGGCCAGCGGCACGAGCCGACGCTGCATGGATGGTCACCCTCCGCGGGGGTCTAATAGCCCAGCTCAGGAGGCGAAGTCAAGAGAAGGACTAGGGCTTCGGGGAGGTGCGGGACGGGGTGGCCAGCGGGCGCGGTCGGGCCCGGTGCACGTCCCTAGTCCTCGTCTTTGGCCTTGGTGTCCTCGTCGGTGAACGTGACCTTGCCCGAGTACACCTCCCCCTTGCCTCGCAACCAGAAGACCGTGGAGGCCAACACCACGTTGCGCGAATTGAGCAGGAAGATCGTGTACTGGCGGTTGACCTTGAAGGGCGGCTTCTTGAGCACCAGGCTCGACGACAGGATGCGCTGCCCGCGCTCGGCGAGGTAGACGCTATCCCCCTCGACGAAGCGCCGCCCCTCGGTGCTGTCGAAGATCTTCATCTTGACCTCCACGTCCCGCGGCGCCTCGCGGAAGAAGGCCATGTACTCGATGGTCCACTGGTTCTGGTCGCTCTTGTCGGGCCAGAGGTGTTTCTTCCTCTTTCCCTTCAGGAACTTGACGAAGGCTGCATCGTTCGGGAAGCGCGTCGGGGGGCGCTTCTCCAGGATCACGACCTGGCCCTTGAACGCGTTGGCCACGCGGTCGAGCCGTCCCTCCGTGGGCCAGGCGAGAAGAAGGGAGAGGACGGTGAGCAGACCCGCGCGAGCTCGCATGCTACCTCCAGGGGTGCGGCAAGGGCGAAGCTCGATGCTACGCGAAAAGGCGCGCTGGAAACAACCCCTCGGCCGCTCCGCTGCAAGCCGAGTCGGCCAGGTCGAGCCCCCCCGCCCCCGCCGCTCAGGAACCGCCCAGACGTCCCTTCATCTCGAGGAAATCCAGGAAGTCGACCAGCTTTCCGATCTCGCTGACTACGACGCCGCCGCCGTCCGTACGCGTCACGAGCCGCGCCCGTTCGAGCCGGTTCAAGACCGTGCCCACCTCTTCACCCGAAAGGCCCAGATGCTCGGCGAGCTCCGGCTCGCTGAGGGCCACGAGAATCCCCGCGGGATGCTCCTGCCCGGCGTTCTCCGCCTCCTGCCGCAACGCCTGCACGACGCGGCTCACGGGATCGCGCACGAGCAGCAGGTCGATCTGACGGCGCGACCCCTCCAATCGGCCGGCTAGCTTCTTGATGAGGCGCACGGCGATCTCCGCGCTCCCGCGAATCATCGCCTCGAACGTCCCGCCGTCGATGACCAGGAGACGCGCGTCCTCGATCACGCGCGCGGTCGCGGTGCGCGGGCTACCGTTGATGATCGACATCTCGCCGAAGAACTCGCCCGCCGAGAGAACTGCGAGGACGGCATCCTGTCCCGCCGCGCGTCGGCTGATTTCCACCCGGCCGGACTGGACCACGTACATGAGTTCACCGTCGTCGCCCTGCTGAAAGAGGACGGTCCCGGCCGGGAAATCACGCGCGTGTTTGCGGGAGAGACTCGTGGCGCCACCCTCCGTCGGAGAAGGTGAAACGCTAGCGCCCGACCCCGGGGCTGTCAAATGGCGAGCAGAGGGCGAGGACGCGCTGGATCGCCTCCTCCACCGAGAGACGCGTCGTGTCCAGCACGACCGCGTCGGGGGCCTGCCTGAGGGGAGCGACCGCCCGTTCGGCATCCGACCGGTCGCGCGCCTCCTCCGCCGCCAGAACCTCTTCGAGCTCGACCACGTGTCCAGCCGCGGCTAGCTGCCGCTGGCGCCGCTCGGCGCGTACCCGCGCATCAGCGAGGAGGAACACCTTAACCTGCGCCTCGGGGAAGACCACGGTGGTCGTGTCGCGCCCCTCCGTCACCAGGGACCCGGCGGCAGCCAGTTCGCGCTGCAGGGCGAGTAGCGCCTCGCGAACCTCGGGATGCCGACTCACCTCCGAGGACCCGCGCGAGATCTCGGGGGTTCGGATGGCGTCCGACAGGTCCTCGCCCTCCACGAAGACGCGATTTACGTCTCCCTCGAGGGAGAAGCTCACCCGGAGCGAACTCGCGAGCCTCGCCAGCGCCGGTCCGTCGCCCCAGTCCGCACCGCTGCGCCGGGCCAGCAGGGCGAGCGCGCGGTAGATGGCTCCCGTGTCGAGCAACGTGCACCCGAGCCGCTGCGCCAGCCGCAAGGCCAGCGTCGACTTGCCCGATCCGGCAGGGCCGTCGATGGCGATGATCAGCGGACTACTCGGTGTCGTGCGATCTGTCACGGGAGCTCCTCGGAGGCGCAGCGGCGGGGCCGGCCGCGTCACCAGCTCGCGCTTGCCGCCCCGCGCCCCCTCCCACTACCATGGAGCTGGGAGGCCATGGCAACCGAGAAGCGCTCGTCTCCGTGGGTGATCGGCATCGCCGCCCTCGGGCTGAACCTCTGGCTGACGCTCCTGGTCATCCCGGCGGCGCACCACGGTCGCGGCCCTGCGGCCCCGGTGGCCGTCGGGGGCGCTCTCGTCACGGCGCTCGTGTTCGGCGGCGCGCTCCTCCGGCGCAGCCCCGTCGGTCTGCTCGGGCTCTTCCCCGCCAGTCTCGCCCTCCCCCTGGGGATCCATCCGCAGCTTCTCGGCACCAACATCTCCGCCCCGTGGACCTTCGGGCTCGTGGTGCTGGCTCTCCTCGGCTACTCCCTGGGCGGCGCCGCCATCCTGCGCGCGAGCCGTCGCGCCCCCGAGGACCCCTCGGTTCGAACGCGGAAGCTCGACGCAGGTCCGGAGGGATCGGGGGTCACGGGCCCGCGCGCGCGACTCCCTCGCCTCCTGGCCGCCTTCGCCGTCCTCTTCCCGGCGGGAGCGATCTACACCCTCTACCTGAACCCCGGCGTGCAGCGCGACTTCCGCGCGGCCTACCCGGAACGCTCGACCTCTGCTGCCCTTTTCTTGGGAGGGCTCGCGCTCCTCCTTTGGGTCGCCCTCTACGAATGGTATCTCGCCCGACCGCTCCGCCTCGGCCTCGGGCCCGACCGCGAGCTCGAAGGACAGCTCTTGCACCTCCGACGCGTCGCCCGCCGCGGGTGGCCGCGGCCGATCTTCTACGTCTGGGTCGCCATCGCGCTCCTCCTCATGGGGTTGGCCGTGTGGATCGTGTGACCCCCCAAGTCCGCGGCCTCGCGCGACTCGACTGCGCTATACTGCAGCCACTCCTCGCCGCTCGGGAGGGCAAGCGCGTGCGCCGACACTTCTTCGAGGCCCTCACGGTCCTGCTCTTCGGGGGCAGCCTGGTCTTCTTCTACGAGTGTCTGCGCTTCCTCGCGCGCCGCGACTACCTCGCCGCAGGCATGTTGACGCTCATCGGCGTGGCCGTCATCCGGGTGGGCGCCGAGCTCGCCCGTCTGGCGATGATCGAGCGCGAATGACGAGCCGGACCCGCGCGACTCGGCTCGCCGGTGTCGTCCTCGGCGCGACTCTCCTCGGGTGCGCGCCGCCGGCTGGGCCCCAGGACGACACCCTCCCCGACTCCCCCTCCAAAGCAGACCCGCGCGTCGTCGTCGCCCGCGTGAACGGCCGGCCCATCCTGCTCGAGGACCTCGCGTCGCAACGCCGGAACGGTCAATCTGCGCGCGAGGCGCTGCGGGCGCTCATCCGCGAGGAGCTCCTCGCTCAGGAGGCGCGGCGCAGAGGACTGGACACCCATGCCGGCGTCCGCGACGCCCAGCGGCGGGCTCTCGCGCAGCATCTGATTCGCCGGGAGCTGGCGAATTTCTCGACGAAGACCGTTCCGCGAGCGCTCGTGGAGCGGGCCTACGAGCTGAACCGGTCGCGCTACCAGCGTCCCGAGCTCGCGGAGGTCGTGCACATCGTGGCGGAAGCGCGCCGCAAGGACCCCCCCGAGGCGCACCGAAGGGCGCGCGAGCTGGCGGAGAAGGCGCGCACCGTCGCCACGAGCGGACGCCTCTCGCCCGAGGAATTCTCGCAGATCGCCCCTCTGCTGCAGAAGAACGCCGGCGGCATCAAGGTTCACGCGGAGGCGCTCGCGACCGCTCGTCGGGGCCAGACCGTCGAGTCGTTTGCCGAGGCCGCGTTCGCACTCGAGGGGCAGGGGTCGATCAGCCCCGTCGTCGCCACGCGCTACGGCTACCACGTCATCTATCTGAAGGGCCGCGTCCCTGCCGTGGACATCCCACTCTCGCAGGCCGAATCCGAGATCCGGGCGCGCGTCTTCGAGGAGGCCCGTCGGATGGCCTTCGCCCAGTTCACCGAGCAGCTCGAGAAGCGCACAACGCCGCGCATCGACGAGGCGGTCCTCGCCCGGGCTCTGAGCCCGGCTCAGGCCCGGTAGCGCATGGATCGAACTCCCTTCTCGGCGGTGCTCGAAGAGATGGTCGCCGCGCTCCCCGGCACACGCGGTGCGGCCTTCATCGACTGGGAGGGCGAGGCCGTGGATGTCTCTGCCGAGGCGCGGGCCACGCAGGCCCGCATCGTGGGAGCCCATTGGGGCATCATCTACCAGCAGCTTCGTGCGGCGTGCGAGCGACTGGACCTCGGGCAGGTACTGGAGCTGCACCTGCGCTGCCAGCAAGAACAGGTCTTCCTGCGGCGCATCTCGAGCGACTACTACCTCGTGCTGTGGGGGACGCCGGCGCTGGTCCCGGCCCGCGTCCGGCAGCTACTTCACGCCGCCGAGGGGCGCCTGCGCGAGGAGATGTGACGGCAGCCCGGCGCTTCCGGCGGGGACGAGGGAGCTTCACGTGGCACCTCGTCGCCGTGGGGCTAGCCTCCCTCGCGCTGGGGGCGGAACCGGTGCGTGCCGAGGAGCGGGACTACCTGCCCGATCACCAGGGGTGGAACGGCATGAGCCGGCTGGCCGACCTGGCGACGCGCCGCGGCCGCTCCGTCACGACCGCCGATCGGCTCGACCTGGGGTCCGTTCGCCCCGACCGCACGGCGCTCCTGTTGCTCTCGCCGCGACACGTGCCGCCGACGGAAGCGCTGCTCGCCTTCGTCCGCCAGGGGGGGCGCATCCTGGTGGCGGACGACTTCGGCCAGGCGGGCCCCCTGCTCTCCAGGTTGGGGATCTCCCGCCCGGTGGGCGCCCCGACCGAGGCGCGCCGGTGGCACGAAGGTAACCGCCACCTGCCGCTCGCCCTCCCGGGTCCCGTCAGCCATTCCCTCACCCGGGGAGTGGAGAGCGTCGTGGCCAACCACCCAGCGTACTTCGTCTCCCGCCTCCCCACCCTCCTCGGCTTCGGCGCCGCGCAGCAGCTTCTCGTGGCCGGCGAGGTCGGGCGCGGGCGCATCGTAGCCCTCTCCGACCCGAGCGTCCTCATCAACGCCATGCTCGAGTTTCCCGGGAATCTCCGGCTGGCGGAGAACCTCGTGGACCACCTATTGGAGGGTCGGGTAGAGCGCCTGGTGGTGCTGGTGGGGCGCGCGCAGCTCGAGGGGCGCGTGGCCGACGCGCCGACCGGAGAGGCACCCGCGAGCGCGGAGGCGGGTCAGCGTCTGAACGACTTTCTTTCGCGGGTGAACGACTTCGCGCTCACCCCCGCGGGCCTCCGGTCGGTGGTCGCACTCCTCGCGCTGGTGCTCGTCGCGGCGCTCGCCCTGCTCCTTCCGCTGCCGCGACGACCGCTCGAAGGCCACTGGGTTCGCCCGGGAGCCCCTCGGCCGCACCGATTCGCCCTCACGGGTGCCGCCCGGGGCGCCGCCTCGGCGTCGGCGCGCGCGGCCGCGATGCTCCGCGACGAAGTGGAGGATCGTCTGACCGAGTTCCTTCAGCTTCCGGCGCCCGTCTCGACGGTCCACGCGCGCTGGGTCGCCGGACGCCTCGAGCGCCGCGCGGGTCCGGAAGCGGCGCGCCTGGCCAGTCGTCTATTGAGCGACCTCCGAAAAGTCCCTTACACTGCGCATGGCCCCGAGCCGGGCGCCACGCGCGCCGTTTCGTCGCGCGAGCTCGCGCGGCTCTACGAGCAGAGCCGCCGCCTCTTCGCGCTCTGTGGAGACGAATCGTTGCCCGACCTCCGATCGCCGCGTGACCATGTCCACCCTGCCTGACGACTCCCTGCGCCAGGCGCACGAGGACACCGCCGCCCTCCGGCGGGAGGTGGAACGTTCGGTCCTCGGTCCACCGGAGATCGTCGACCTGCTCCTGACGGCGCTCGTGGCGCGCGGCCACGCGCTGCTGGAAGGGGTCCCCGGGGTGGCAAAGACCACCCTGGTGAAGACCTTCTCGCGGACCCTGGGGTGCACGTTCCGCCGCATCCAGTTCACGCCCGACCTCCTCCCGTCGGACATCACGGGAACGTACATCCTCGACGTGCGCACGAGCACCTTCCAGCTGCGCGAGGGGCCGATCTTCGCCAACGTGGTCCTCGGCGACGAGATCAACCGGGCCCCCGCCAAGACGCAGAGCGCGCTGCTGGAGGCGATGCAAGAGACCCAGGTGACGATCGAGGGGCACACCCGGCCTCTCCCGCCGCCTTTCATGGTCCTCGCCACCCAGAATCCCATCGAGCACGAAGGGACCTACCCGCTCCCCGAGGCGCAGGTGGACCGCTTCCTCGTGAAGCTGGTGATGCGCTACCCGACCCTCGAGGACGAGCGGCGCGTCCTGACGACCTACAACCGGCCGGCCCCCGCGGCGAACGCTGTCCTCTCTCCCGAGCGCATCCTGGAACTCCAGCGGCTCGCCGAGGATGTCCACGTCGACGACGAGCTGCTCGACTACATCCTCGGGCTCGCCCGTTTCACCCGCGAGCACCGCCGCGTCTACCTCGGCGCCTCGCCCCGGGCGTCGCTGATGCTGATGCACGCCGCGAAAGCGCGCGCGCTCCTCTCGGGGCGGGCGTTCGTCCTGCCCGACGACGTGAAGCAGCTCGCGAGCCCGGTCCTCGCCCATCGGCTGATCCTGGCGGCCGAAGCCGAGCTCGAGGGCCTGCACCCCGAGGCCATCGTGACCGAGGCGCTCGAGAAGGTGCGCTACCAGACGCGGCGCTAGAGACGCGGGCCCGCCATGCGACCTTCCCTCACGGCCACCGGCGCCACCCTCCTCGCCGTGGGGGGCTTCTTCGTCTTCTGCGGGCTGCTCGCTCAATCGTGGCCGCTCTTTGCGCTCGGAACGCTCCAGGTCTCGTCCTTGCTCGTGCTGCACCTGCTGCTCCTGCCGCAGGTCGGGGCCTTGCGACGGCGGGAGCTGGAGCTCGCGTGGTGGGTCGCCGCGCCGGAACACCCCGGAGGGATCCTCGTCGCAGGACGGCCCGTGGACCTCCACGTGCTGCTGCGCAACCGCTCTCCCGTAGCGTTCACGCCCGCCGGCCTGCGCGTCATCGCGTCATCTACGCTCGAGGCCCCTGTCGACGGTCAGGGCTGCTCCGTCGTCCCCTCCCGCTCCGAGGTCACCTTCCGCCTCGAGGTGGTCCCGCGCGCAGCCGGCCACTGGTTCTTGCATGGCGTCCTCCTGCGGACCACGGACCGCCTCGGGCTCTTCTCCCTCGAGCTCTATTTCCCCCACCCCCTCGAGCTGAAGGTCTTCCCCCCAGCGGGGGCCAGCAAGCTACCGCTGCATTTCCGCCCACGAACGGGCGCGACCCACGAACGTGCCGGCCTGCGCGTCATCCGGCAGCGGGGCATGAGCTCCGACCTCCGAGAGCTGCGAGAGCACTCCCCCGGCGACCCCTTCAAGAACATCGCGTGGAAGGCCACGGCGCGCACCGGGCGACTCATGGTCCGCGAGTTCGAGAGCGAGATCATGACCACGCACTGGCTGCTGCTGGACATCTCGCCCACCATGCGCGAGCCGGCTGCGCCGGGACAGAGCAAGCTGGACCACGCGCTTGGCCTTGCGGCCGGTCTCGCGCGGGCCGCCCT
Organism: Deltaproteobacteria bacterium; assembly: GCA_020848905.1. Classification (NCBI taxonomy): domain Bacteria; kingdom Pseudomonadati; phylum Myxococcota; class Myxococcia; species Deltaproteobacteria bacterium. The sequence continues at coordinate 536,500 of JADLHG010000004.1, read as the reverse complement.
CGACCGCGGCGACCGCGTCGGCCTGCTGACCTTCGACACGCGCGTCTGCGGCCACGTTCCCCCGCGAGACGGCCGTCCGCAGGTCTTCCGCCTCCTCGACCGCCTGCTCGAGGCTCAGAATGTGGTCGATGAGGACCTCACCGACCTCACCGACCAGGAGCTCTACGGCGCCGTCGCCGACTTCCTCCGCCTGCAGGACGGCCTCGACACGCGGCTCGTGCGCCCACCGCCCAGGGGCTCCCCCGTCTGGGCCGACCTCGTCGAGGGCCCCCACGGGGAATGGATCGACCGCGACGCCACGCACCGGGCGGTACGGGAATCCCTCGCGCGCCGCCGGGATGGCGGAACCCCCTCCTGGTGGACGCGCATCGTGGCCGCGAGTCCGGAGACCGCCGAGCTGCGCCTCTTCTGTCGCCTGCGCGGCATCGAGGTTCCCTACCGCCGTCCGTCGCCCCTCGCGCGAAAGCACCAGGGGCTGGCCGCCGCGCTCGGCGAGGCGGCGTTCTCCCGTGCGTCCCAGATGCTGCTCGTGCTCACCGATTTGGAAGACGTCGGGGAGCCGCGCGAGGTGCTCGACGTCCTCGCCCTCGCCCAGCGCCGACGTCACCACGTGGTGGTGCTCGCCCCCTACGGGCCCGCCTTCGCGCAACGCAGCGCCGGCGTTCACGAGGCCCGCATGGCCGTGGTCCTCGGCCTCCGGCACCGCCGGCAGCGCGAAGAGATCCGGGGCTCGATCGAGCGGCTGGGGATCCCGGTGCTCTCGCTCTCCCCCGAGGACACCGCGGAGAGGGTGCTCGCGCGTCTCGCCCGCGGCACGCCGCGACGCGCCGGCAGTTTGCGTCTCTGACCCCTCGGTCGGTCTGGGCTTCTCGCGAGGCGGGATGAAGCTCGCGGCTGCGGATCGTCAGGCCGCGACCTGGGCCTGCGCCTCGCTCAGGTTCACGGAGACGAGCTTCGACGCGCCGGGCTCCTCCATCGTCACCCCGTAGAGCCGATCGGCGATCTCCATCGTCCGCCGGTTGTGGGTGATGATGATGAACTGCGACGTCTCGGACATCTCCCGCACGAGGTCCTTGAAGCGAATCACGTTGGCCTCGTCGAGCGGGGCGTCCACCTCGTCGAGCAGACAGAAGGGCGTGGGCTTCACCAGGAACATGGCGAAGATCATGCTGACCGCCGTCAGCGCCTTCTCGCCACCCGACATCATGTCGATCGACCCCAGCTTCTTGCCCGGAGGCTGGGCGATGATCTCGACGCCCGCCTGGAGGGGGTCCTGCTCGTCGGTGAGCACGAGCTTGGCGCGCCCCCCGTTGAAGAGCCGCGGGAAAACGACCTGGAATCGCTCGTTGACTGCGTCGAACGTCTCCTTGAAACGCACGCGGCACGTTCGATTGATCTTCTGGATCGCTCGCTGGAGCTGGTTGAGCGCTCCGTCCAGGTCCTTCTGATGCGTGGAGAGAAACTCGTACCGCCCGTTGAGCTCCTCGTATTCCTCGATCGCCGTGAGGTTGATCTCCCCCATGCGGTCGATGACCTGGCGCAGCTCGTCGATACGCTGGAGCTCCGCCTCGGTGACGAGCGGCCGCAGGTGGTAGTCTCCCGCCACCGCGCGGAGCGGCACGCGATACCGCTCCCAGACCTGCTCCGTGAGGTGCCCCATGAGCATCCCCACCTCGCTCGCCCGAAGCTGCTGCTTCGCGAGCTCTGCGGAGAGCTCGGAGGCCTGGTGGCGCAGCTGCTTGAGCTCGAGCTCCACCTCGCCCACGCGCGCCAGGCACGCTTCGTGGCGCTGGCGCCCCTCGGCGAGGCTCTCCTGGCACACCGCGCGCCGCTCGGACAGCTCCTTCAGCTCCACCTCGATGCGCGCCGCGCTCTCTCGCAGCTCGGCCGCTCGCGCCACGCCTTGCGCCGCGCCCTCCTCGAGCCGGACGATCCGCTCGCGCCGGTCCTGGCACTGCTCGTCGAGCGCGTGCGCGGCCCGCGAGCTGGACTGGCACAGGGACTCGGCGTGCGCCAGCGACACCTTCGCATCCGTGACGGCGTGCGTCGCGTGATCCACGAGCGCCAAGAGCCGCGTCCGCTCGCCCCGAAGCAGGTGGAGCATGTCGGAGGCCAGCCGCCCCTGCGCGTGCGCGCGATCCACCTCGTCGCGCAGCGAGAGCTCCTCGTCCTCCGTCGACTCCAGGTCGCGACCCAGCTGCCCCAGCTCTTCGTCGAGGTCCTGCCGCCGCGTGAGGAGCGTCCGCACCTCCGAGGCGAGGCGCCCGACGTCCTTCTCGCGGGTCAGGATGTCCTTGTCGCCCTGGTGGCCGTCCTTCGTGGCCTGCGTGAGCAGGTGTTCCAGCGCAGCCATCTCCGACTTCACGGCCACATGCTGGTCCAGGGCGCGCCCGTACTCCTGCTCGAGGTCGCGGATGATGTCCGACAGCTCCTTGATCTCGCGCTTCTGGCGCAACACGCCGGACAGCTCGGCGTCGGCGGAGCCCCCCGTCACGGTACCGTCGGGGCTGAGGATCTCCCCCTCCAGGGTGACGAGGGTCTGACGGTCGATGCGATCCCAGACCGCGAGCGCCTGGGGCAGGTCCTCGACCACCACCACGTCGCCGAGCAGTCTCTCGGCTACCCCGCGGTAGTCGCCCCGGCACTGGATGAGGCTCATCATCGCGCCGTGCACGCCGGGCGCCGCCGCCGTGGACACCGCGCCCCCCGCCCCGGCCTCGGCCCACGCCTCGCGTCCCTCGTTCGGATCCCAGACGAAGCCGACCGGGGCGGCGTCAAGGAGCCCGAGGCCCTTGCGCCCGAAGCGCGCGATGAAGCTGGAACGCCCCTCGGCGCTGCTCTTCAGGTACTCGATCGCCTCGAGTCCGACGTGTTCGTCGTCCACGATGATCGTGCCGAGCCTCTGGCCCAGCACCGCCTCGAGCGCCGTCTCGTAGGCCGAAGGCGCCTCCATGACGTCCGCCACGAGGCCGAGCACCCCGCGCTTGTGCGCGGAGCCGTTCAGCCGCTGCATGATGGCCCGCGTGCCGCGACCGAAGCCCTCGTAGCGCGCCGCGATCTCCTCGAGTGAATTCAGCCGCGAGCGGCGTCGATGGAGCTCGGTGCGAAGCACCTCGAGCGCCGTCTCGCCGTGCTCCGCCTGTCCCGAGAGCTCGCTGAGCCGCGCCTTGAGCTGTCCGCGCCGCTCCTCCAGCTCCTGCATGGCCACCCGCAGTTCGACGAGCTGGCCCTCCAGCTCCTCGGCGGCCGCCTTGAGCGAGGTGACCCGTTCCACGAGCCGCTCGCCCTCCTCGCGCCGGCGCTCGCTTCGCTCGGCGAGGTCCCGCCGTCTCTGCCCCAAAGCCCTCAGGTTGGCCTCCGAACGGGCGGCGGCCCGCTCCGCCCCGCCGAGGGACTGGCGCTCGGCCTCCACCACCTGCTCCACCTCCTGCAGCTCCGCCCGCAGCTCCGACTGCACCGCTTGGCGCCCGCGAAGCTCGTGCTCGATCTCCGCCCGGCGTCCTTCGGCCTCCGCGGTCTGCCCGCGAGCCACCTGCAACTGCGATTCCGCCTCGGCGAGCTGTCGCCCGAGCTGCTCCACCTCGTCCCGCGCTTCCGTGGCGCGGCGCTCCAGCTCCGTGGCCTCGTGGCTCTGGAACTGCAACGCGTTCTGGTTGAGCGTCATCCGGTGGTCGACCTGGTACAGCTCCTCCTGTACCGCAGAGACCTTCCGCTCCTCGTCGGCCGACGTGGCGCGCGCCCCCTCGAGCTCGAGCTCGTGGCGGTCGAGTCCCGTCTGCACCTCCTCGCGCTGCCCGGATAACTCCGCGGTCGCCGCCTCGACGACCTTGCCCGCCGCAACGAGCTCGAGCAGGCGGTGCGAGGCGTTCCAGAGCTCGATGTCCCGCATCTCGGCCTTGTACTGCTTGTAGCGCTCGGCCTTCTTGGCCTGACGCCGCAGGGTCCCGAGGCGCTTACCGATCTCCTCGAGCACATCGGTAACGCGCAGGAGGTTCTGGCGGGTCGCGTCCATCTTCCGCTCGGCAGCCTCCTTGCGGCGGCGGTACTTCGTGATCCCTGCCGCCTCCTCCAGGTAGTAGCGACGGTCTTCGGGCTTCGCGCTGACGATGAGGCCGATGCGGCCCTGCTCGATGATGGAGTAGGCCTTGGTCCCCACGCCGGTCCCGAGGAACAGGTTCGTGATGTCCCGCAGGCGCACCGGAAGCTTGTTGATCTCGTACTCGCTCGTTCCGTCCCGGTAGAGGCGGCGCGTGATCGTGATCTCGCTATAGCTCAGGTATTCCGCCGGCACTCGGCCGTCGTTCTCGAAAGTGATGGAGATCTCTGCCATCCCCGACGGCCCGCGCGAATCGGAGCCGTTGAAGATGACGTCCTCCATGGACTTGCCACGAAGGTGGCGGGCGCTCTGCTCGCCCATGGCCCAGCGCAAGGCGTCCACGATGTTCGACTTGCCGCACCCGTTGGGGCCGACCACCCCGCTCACGGGCTGGCGCAAGTCCAGGACGGCCTTGTCGCAAAACGATTTGAAGCCGCACAGATCGAGTCGTTTGATCCGCATGTCCGCCCTTGAGGATGGTCTGCTTTCCCCCGGCGTGGGAGACGTCCTGCAATTAGCAGATCTCCCCCCCCGGTGTAAAGGCCAACCCACTACATCTTGGGTGACGATCTCTCTGGCAACGCGATAGCTGGTGCCAAGGTGCGTCGAACGGGCCGCGCGACGCCACTTCATATATGGTAGCGGGATGCGGCTCTCCCCGATAGCCCTGGCGGTGCTCTCCGCCGCGCTGGCCGGGCTCGCGCCCAAGGCCGTTGCGCTGGCGGCTCCCACCCTGACGGTCCAGGGTCGCGCCACGCTCCGCATCACCCAGGCCCGCCACGCCGCCGGGGTCGTCGAGCTCACCGGAGAGCTCCGCGACGCCGACCTGCACCACGGCCTCGCCGCCCGGCCGGTCCGTGTCGAGCTCGCGGGGGGGACACGCCGGGTCGCGCAGGTGGCCGTGACCGACCCCTACGGCCTCTTTCGCGTGCGGTTCGGCGCCCCGAGCGGTGTGTATCAGGTTTCCGCCCGCGCCGGAGCCGACGCCCACTTCAGCGCCGCGGAGCTCAGCCCCTCCCCGCTCGACGTCACCCGCAGCGCTCTCGATCTGGAGCTCCGCGTGGCCCACGAGCTCGACGCCTCGCAGGCGAGCCAGCTCGTGGAGGTGCGGGCCCGCGTTGCCGCGCGTCCTGCGGCCGTCCCCATCCGGCTCCTCGTGGGTGGAAAGCCGGCCGCGGACCTGCGCACCGACGCCACTGGACTGGCGCGCGCCCGCCTCGCGACCGCGCAGCTCGGCGCCCCGGGGCCCCTCACGCTCTCGGCGCGCTTCTCCGGCGATGGGTCCACCAACGCGGCTGAGGCCAAGGTCGAGGTCGTCCTCGTCTCGCCCGTCACCGTCACCCTGCGGGCCGACCGGCACGAGCTCCAGGCCGACGAGGAGCTCGAGCTCGTCGGCGAGGTGCGTGACCTGCTCGGCCCCGTCGCCACGACCGCCGTCGGCCTGGAGGCCATGGGACGTCACGTGACCAGCGCGCTCACGGAAGCGGACGGACGCTTCGCGCTGCGCCTCTCCGCCTCCGCCTTCGCGCCGGGGCCGCTCGACCTGGTCGCCACCGCGACACCGGCGGTCGTGTGGCGACGCGCGGGAAGCTCGCGCCCCCTGACGATCCACATCGCCGCTCCACGTCCGATCCCGGTGACGCTCTACGCGGGCCCGGCACTCGTCACCGCGCTGGTGCTGCTGGGCGTCGCCTACCGACGCAGGGGCGCGCTCTGGCGCCGCAGCCCGCGCCGACGCCCCAGCGCCGGCGTTACACCGCAGACCCTGTCCACCGACGCCGCGCCCTTGCCGTCGGGGCTGCGCGTCGCACCTCCGGGCCGTCGCACCTCCGCCGCCCTCGACCACGGCCTCGCCGGCGTGGTCTGGGATCCCGTCGACCGCCGGCCGATCATCGCGGCCGAGGTGCGCGTGACGCTGCAGGACGGCTCCGAGATCCACGCCCTCACCGACGGAGAGGGCGCCTTCGCTCTCGAGGAGCTCGCCCCCGGCCGTCATCGGGTCTGCGTCTCGCGAAGGGGCTACGTCAGCGAGCGATTCGAGGCCGCGCTTCCCCACGGGGGACCTCTGCGTGGGGTGCGGGTGGACCTCGTCCCAGTGCGCGTACGACTCCTCGAGCTCTACCGGGACGTGACCCTCGAGCGCCTGCCACACGACGGAGTGTGGGGCCGCTGGACGCCGCGAGAGATCCTGCGTCACAGCCTCGGGGGAGCGGCGAGAGATGCGCATCCCCTCGAGGAGCTCACCGCGCTGCTCGAGCAGGCGTATTGGTCCGCGTACCCGGCGGCCGAGAGCGAGCTCGCCCGCGCCCGCCGTCTCGCGGCGCGCCTCGCCGGCTGAGCGCGCCCGGGAAACCGCGCGGCAGCCCCGACTCCGCGCGGTCGACTATCCCGATCGACTTGTCTATAGTCGCGCGCCATGAATGCAGGAGCCCTGATCTTCGGCGCCTTCGGCGTCGTGCTGGTAGTCCTTCTGATCCTCGCGGCGCGTCGCCTCGGACGTAAAGGCGCGGAACGTTCCTTCGACTCGGATCAGGCCGGCTCCGAGGACGACCGCGAGCTCGCTGCCGAGGCGGAGGAGGCCGCGCGCACAGGAGGGGACAGCGACGAGGAGTCCGACGAGGAGGCTGCGCCCGAGGAGGAAGAGGCGCGCCCGCCCCGCCCGACGCGCGACCGCGCCGCCGAGGCGAAGCGTCTCGGACAGGGGCTCGCGAAGACGCGCGGGGGCTTCGTGGCCCGCCTCGGACAGCTCTTCCGCGGTCGCCCGGCGCTCGACGAGCAGCTCCTCGAGCAGGTGGAGGAGGTGCTCTTCACCGCCGACATCGGGGTGCAGACCTCGCAGTCGCTGATGGAGGGCCTCCGCCGCGAGGCGAGCAAGAAGGGCCTCTCCACGCCAGACCAGATCTGGGACTTCCTCCGGGCGCGCGCCGAGGAGATGCTGACGCTCCGGCAGGTGGCTCCGCTCGACGTAGGCCGTGGGCACCCCTTCGTGTTGCTCGTGGTGGGCGTGAACGGGACGGGCAAGACCACCACCATCGGCAAGCTCGCCTCGCGGCTGCGCGCGGAGGGCCGCTCCGTTCTGCTGGCCGCGGGCGATACCTTCCGCGCCGCGGCGGCCGACCAGCTCGAGGTGTGGGGGAAGCGTACAGAGACGCCTGTCGTCCGAGGTAAGGAAGGGGCGGACCCGGCCTCGGTGATCGTGGAGGCACTGAAGCGAGCCCAGGCCGAGCAGGTGGACGTGCTCATCGCCGACACCGCCGGGCGCCTCCATACCAAGGTGGACCTGATGGAGGAGCTGCAGAAGGTGCGGCGGGCCATCGCGAAGCATGAGGAGGGGGCCCCGCACGAGACCTTCCTGGTGCTGGATTCCACCACCGGCCAGAACGCGATCGCCCAGGCCAAGATCTTCAAGGACGCGCTAGATATCACCGGGATTGTGCTCACGAAGCTGGACGGCACGGCCAAGGGCGGCGTGGTGCTCGGCATCAGCCACGAGCTGGGCCTTCCCGTGCGCTTCGTGGGCATCGGCGAGAAGGTGGAGGACCTGCGCGAATTCGACGCCGAGGCCTTCGCGGATGCTCTCTTCGAGCGCAGCGAAGAGGCCTCCGAGACCTGACCCTGGGGGAATGCACGAGGGCCGCTCGACGGCAACTCAACCGATTGCCGAAGAGCTTCCAACACCTAGATGCACAAATTATCGAACCTCATAGTTGATCCGCCGGAAACCCGTGTGCTATATTGGCCGCGCTCTGGCGGAAACGACCTAACTTGCTGTAACTCCAGAGGTATTCGGCACCAGGCGACCGCGAGGTTGGAATGAAACGGTTTCGCAGCTCTACCGGATGTTGCTTGTTGGTGCTCAGTCTGGCGCTTTCCGGCCAGGCCTACGCCCAGAACGAAGGGGGCGAAGGAAAGCAAGAGCAGAAGGGCGACCAGGAGAAACCCGAAGGGGGTGCCGAAGACGGCGCGAAGGAAGGCGAGGAGGGCGTTCCGCCCGAACAGCCCGAAGCGCCGCCCCCGTCGGACGACGCCCTCAAGACCAAGCAGGCCGACCTGCAACCCACAGCGACTCCAAGCATCAGCTCCGGCCCCCGGGACCTGCGGGAGCAGTGGAAGGACATCGTGGTGATCCCGCGAAAGACCTTCCTCAAGCGGCGCCGCGTGGAGCTGTCCCCGTTCGTGGGGACCTCGGTGAACGACAACCTGATTCAGCACACCGCGATCGGCGGTGAGCTCAATTACCACATCACCGACATCCTCAGCATCGGCGCCATGGGCATGTACTACTTCCCCCAGGTGCTCGATCAGGAATTCTTCACCCGGTACCACTTCCGCAAGGTGCCGAGCCTCAACAAGTACAAGGGCACGGTGGTCGGGAACATGTCGTACGTGCCCATCTACGGCAAGTTCTCCGTCTTCAACAAGTGGATCTGGCACTACGAGATCTTCGTCACCGGCGGGGTGGGCGTCAGCTTCACCGAGATCATTCCGCGCGACTACGACTACGAGCCGTTCAGCAACCTCGCCCTGACCTTCCCGATCGGCATGGGCGGACGCCTTTTCATCACGAGATGGCTCGCCGCCCAGGTCTCCTTCCGCGATTTCATGATGCTCGACAAGTTCGAGCCTCCCGGGCGGCAAGACGTAGACGGCGCCAAGGCCAAGGAAAAGGCGGAGACGCGCTTCATCAACAACGTGATGTTCACGGCCGGCTTCAGCTTCTACCTGCCGCTGGACTTCAGCTACACCACGTTCCGCTAGAGGGAGCTCGGACGCATGCGCAAGACGCACCTCATCGCCACCGCCCTGGCCGCGCTGATCGTGAGCTCTTCCGTAGCCCACGCCGAGCCGCGCAAGAGCCCGCTCGAGGGACAGCCCGCCGTTCGACACCGGTACGAGCTGCGGGACAAGCGCTTCGAAGTTGGCCCCGCAGTGTGGTTCTCCCTGAACCGCGCCCTCAGGCACTCCATCGCGGTGGGCGCCAAGTTGCAGTTCCACCTCACGGACTACCTGGCTCTCGGGGCCGAGATCGGCTACGGGTTCGGGCTCGACACGGGCCTCGCCGGGGAGATCGAAGGGACCTTCGCCCCCGCCAACACGAAGGCCTGGGAGACCCACAAGAGCAAGTTCTCCGACATCAACCTGATCGGGGACGTGCGGGTCGCCTTCACCCCCTTCGCCGGCAAGATGGGCATTTTCGGCAAGCTCTTCCTCGCCTACGACTTCTATGCCTTCGGCGGATTCGGCTTCGCGATGACGAAGAACAACACGGACGATGCCGGCGCGAACGAGACCAACGAAGGGTTCCGCCCGGGTGCTGTCTGGGGCTTCGGCATGCACCTGTTCTTCACCAAGTGGATGGCGATGACGGTCGAGGTCAAGGACCTCATGTTCCAGGACAACGAGTCGGGCCAGGACATCACGCGAGGGACGTCGGAGGCGGAGCTGACGCAGAAGAAGGTGCTGGTGGACTCGTCGGACCGTCAGTTCAAGAACCACTTCTTCGTGGGCATCGGCTTCACCTTCCTCCTGCCCGGCAACCCGAAGACCTCGAACTAGAGCAGTCCCTCCCCTGCCCTACGGGCACCGCCGCAGCGGGCCGTCGTAGGCCAGAAGGACGCACAGCGGGCCGCTCGGCTCACCTCCCAGGGTATAGTCCACCACGAGCGAATCCCCTTCGCGCGCCTCGAAGGACCGCGTGGCGAAACTGCCGTCGGCCTGGGCCGGAGCGATGACGCCGTGGCCGGTACGACGGTTGAGCACCTGCACGGTCGCCCCCCCCATATCCGGAGTGCTCCGGCCCTGCAGGGACACGAGCCCCGCCGTCCGGTCCACGACCTGGCTCGAGAGGCACTCGAAGCAGGGCGGAGGCAGGGGGATCTGGGGCGTGTTGCACCCGACCCCGCAGAGGACCGCACCCGCTAGCAACGCACGCACGACGGTTCGGAGCAGCACGGATCCACCTCTCGGGCTCGAGCCATGCAAGGCACGTGCGCGCCATTTGCGACGTGTTCGCGAAGGAGCTCGGGGGACAGCCGACAACTTCGTTGCCATGGCGCGTGTACGATCTAGACATCTCGCCCGCGGGCGGCGGTCCCGTCCCCCTTCTCCAGGTTGTAGCGCCGGAGCTTCTTGAGCAACCCGAACCGACTCAGGCCGAGCGCCCGGGCCGCCTGGGTGTGGTTGCCGCTCGTGCGCACGAGCGCCTCCTGGATGAGCTCCCGCTCCATCTGCTCCACCCGGGGTCTCATCGACAGGTCCCGGGGGTCTCGCACAACCCGGGAGAGGGCGTCGCCCACGTGCGGCGACAGGTCTGCGACCTCGACGTCGGGCCCCCCGAGCGCCACGGCCCGCATGATCTCGTTCTCCAGCTCGCGCACGTTGCCGGGCCAGCCGTAGCCCTGCAGCTTGGTCATCGCCACGCGGCTCACGCGCCTCCCGGTGCCGCCGTGCTTCGCGAGGAAGTGCTCCACGAGGGTCGGGATGTCTTCGCGCCGTTCGCGGAGCGGCGGGATCTCGATGCGGACCACGCTCAGGCGGTAGAAGAGGTCCTCGCGGAAACGGCCCTGCGCGACGAGCTGCCCGAGGTCGCGATTCGCCGCCGCGATCACCCGCACGTCGGTCCGCTGGCTCCGCTCGCCGCCGACGCGGCGAACCTCCCCGTCCTGCAGCACCCGCAGGAGCTTGGTCTGCATCCCGGGGCTCATCTCCGAAACCTCGTCGAGAAAGAGCGTGCCGCCGCTCGCCACCTCGAAGAGCCCCCGCCGATCGCGGTCCGCGCCGGTGAACGCGCCGCGCACGTGACCGAAGAGCACGCTCTCGAGGAGCGTCTCTGGAATCGCGCCGCAGTTCTCGCCGACGAAGGGCCTCGCCGACCGCCGGCCGTTGTAGTGGATCGCGCGCGCCACGAGCTCCTTTCCGGTCCCGCTCTCGCCGAAGATCACCACCGGCAGATCGGTGTCGGTCACGCGGTCGAGCAGCCGAAACAGGTCGAGCATGCGCGGCGTGCGACCCACGATGTCCCCGTAGTCGTGCCGCAGCGCGAGGGCCTGCCGGTTGCTCCGCAGCTCCTCGCGGGCCTGCTCCAGCTCCGCAGACTGGTGCTCGACGGTGGACGACAGCTGCTGGTTCAGCGTCTCGATCTCGGCCCGTCGCCGCTCGTTCTCTTCGACGAGGCGTGCGTTCTCGATCGCGATCGCCGCCTGGTCGGCGAAGTCTTGAACGAGCTCCACCTCCGCCTCGCCGAAGACGCCCCGCCGAAGCCGATGATCGACGTAGAGCGCACCGACGGTCCTCCCCTTCACTGGCAGGGGCACCGCCATGACGGAGCGCAGCCGCAGGTCGCTCACGCTCAGCGCGGCCTGGAAGCGTCCGTCACCCGCCGCGTCCACGGTCACCACGGGGTCCCCGCGCCGCACCGCCTGCTCGGCGATGGAGCGACTGAGCGCGAGCTCCTCCCCCTCGAGGCTCCGCCGGTCGATGTTGCGCGCCACGCGCACGGCGAAGCTCCCATCGGCCTCGACGAGGACCAGAAAACCGCGCTCTGCATCGGTGAGCTCGATGACCGTGTCGACGATCATCTCGAGCAGGTTGGGGAGTCGCAGCTCGCTGTTGAGGCGCTTGTTGATTGCGAGCAGCCTCCTCAGTCGCTGCGGCGAGTCGGCCGCTTCACCCACGGCCGCGCGCGTCTCCATCGTTCGCGCGCCGTCGGTCGCACCGCCGACCAGCGCCCGCCAGTCGGCCTCGAGCGCGAGGGCATCCGGGTCCCGCAACATGCGCTCGCGGTAGATTTCGGGGGCGTGGCTCACGAGTTCCTCCAGGGTGCGCCGGGCGCGCTCGAGCACCGCGCGCGCAGCAGCGGGCTTATCGCTAGAAAACAGCAGACCGCCCAGGCGAGCGGCCGTCCGCCAGAGAGCTGGCGCGGCCCCTCGGGCGGTCAGGGCGGCGCACTGATCGGCCAGGGTCTCTAGCAGCGCTTCGAGCGCTTCGGTCGGGATCCGTCGATGACGGGCGAGCCGCGCTGCCGCCAGAGTTCGCACGTGCGCCACGTCCGAGGTCTCGCCCGCGGTGGGGAGAGCGTCGAGGGCCTGCGTGGCTTCGTCCAAGCGCCCCAGACCGAGGAGGGCCTCTACCCGCGCCGTCTGCGCGAGACCGCTCTCGCGCTCGACGCCGGCCGCCGAAAACGCAGCGAACGCCCGGTCGGCCTCACCCAGCGCCGCCGGCCAGTCCTGGCTCGCGCGGTGCACCTCCGCGCGCAAGAGCGCGAGGTAGCCCGCGGTGTGAGAGCTCGCGGCGTCGAGCTCCTCCACGCGCGCCGCGATGCGTCCCGCCTCGCCGAAGTCGCCGAGCGCGGCGAAGAGCCCCGCCAGGTTGCACAGCGCCTGACCGAGTTCTGCGCCATGTCCGAGTCGGCCGAGCTCGCGGACCGTCACCGTCAGTCGGTCGAGGGCCTCGGCGTAGCTCCCGAGCTCCACCAGCACCGAACCCAGGTTTCCGCTGCAGCTCGCCACGAGGTGCAGCGCCCCGTCCTCCTCGGCCAGCTGCAGCGCCTGCCGGTAGCGCTCGGCCGCCACCCGCAGCTCCCCACGCGCGAAGGCCACCATCCCCAGAAGGTGCGAGAAGCGAGCACGCTGGCCTCGATGAGCCCCCGCGTCCGCAACCTCCGATCCTCGCCGGAGAACCCCTTCCGCCTGGTCGAGCTTCCCGAGATAGAAGTGCGCGAGCCCCGCGGCCTCGAGCAGGGCCGCGTCCTCGTCCCTACGCGCGTCCTCGCTGGTCGCGGTCCGCGTATCGCGCACGAGCTCGAGCACCTCCCGCCAGCGTCCTCGGCGACCGAGCACCTGCCCAAGCAGGGCGACCTCCTGCCGCCGACGCTCCGGGTCCTCTTCGGTAGCCAGCTCGGCGCGCAACAGTTCCTCCGCCTCGGCGTAGTCACCGCGTCGCTGCAGCGCCAGCGCACGCACCAGGGCGGCCTCGCCGCGCGCGTCCTGCGGCAACACCTCGAGCGCCTGCGCGTACTGTCCTAGCTCGACGTGAAGCCGGCCGAGAAGCAGCCGTGCCGCCGGCCGAAGCGCCTCGTCGGCGCTCGCGAGCACCTGGCGCAAGAGCGGAAGCGCGCGCGCGGGGAGCGGCCCGTCCACGAGCCGCCGCGCGACCTCCAGGGCCCCGGAAGCGGCGCCGGCGCGCGAGGCTCCGAGAAGGTGTCGAGCCCGGCGCAGGTCTACCTCGAGGTCCGCACCGCTCGGGTGCGCTGTCAGCAGCTCCGCGGCCCGGGCGTGGAGGCGCCGTCGCAGCGACGCCGGAACCCCGCTTTGCCAGGCGCTGGCGTGGGCCGCACTCGGCCAGGCCACGCGCCCCTGCTCTTCCGTCAGCGTCCCATCCGCCACGAGCGACGAGAGAGCCGACCACGTCCCCTCGGGCGGAAGATCGGCCAGGCTGGCGAGCTCCCGCACGGACGCCGGTCCGTTCCACACCGCGAGCGCGTCCGTCACGGCGCGCGCCGAGGCCTCGAGCAGCCCTCGTCGCCGCGCGAGCAAGGAGGCGAGCGACCCGGGGCTCTCGTCGGCGCCGGCAACGGGCCACCGCGCTCCCACTGCCTGGCGAAGTCGCTCGGCGGCCAGCCCCGGAAGGCCCGCTGACGCCCGGTGGAGTGAGCGAACGGCCTCCGGCTCGAGCGGCGCCCCCAACATCGAGCTCGCCAGCTCTCCGATCTCGTCCACCGAGAGAGGCGGCACCACCAGACGCAAGAGCCCAGCGCGCGCCTCGCGGACGGGATCCGCCGCGGAGGTGCAGCTCTCGACGAGCAGCAACACGCGCCCGCGGTCCGTCGGAGACGTACTTGCTCGCAGTCGCACCTGCACGAGCGCGAGACCCAGCGGATCCTGGTCGAGCTCCGGCAGGTGGATCACCACCGGCTGAAGCGCGCTCTCCCGCACGAGGTGCGCGTCGAGCAGTACGGCCCGCTCCGCGATGCGTAGGCCTCGCGCGAACGGGGACCCGCCCGCCTCGAGCAAGATCGCCTCCGCCGAGCCCCGAAGCACCCGCACCGGCAGGGCCGTTCCGCCCACGACGGCCATCCGGTGGCGCCTGACGGCCTCCGCAACGAGTCGCGACTTGCCGACCCCCGGAGTCCCGTCGAGGAGGACCACGCCCAGGTCTCCCTCTCCGCGCGCGTGCTCGGCGAGACACGCGGCGAGCGCCTGAACCGCCTCACCGCGGCCCACGAAGGCGGGGGACACCACCTGCCGCAGGGATGAGAGCTCGGTCGCGGTCCGGTGATCGCCGGCGATCCGGGCCAGCTCCGCGCGCACGACCAAGGCCGACGACGGCCTGCGGGACGGGTCCTTGCGCAGCAGTCGCTCGAGCAGGCTCGCGGTCTCCTCGTCGAGCCATGGGACGACGAACAGAGGCTTGCGCGTCAGAACGGCCGCCACGAGCTCCGCACCCTCACCGGAAAACGGCGGCGCTCCGGACGCCAGCGCGGCCAGCGTCGCCCCGAGGCTGTACAGATCGGCGCGGTGGTCGCCGCCCAGACCGGCGAGCAGCTCCGGCGCCATGAAGGGGATCGTGCCTCGCCCGGCCCGCACTGACGAAGGCGGAGCGACCAGCCCGAGGTCGGCCAGCACCGCGCGCCCGTTCGCCGCGACGAGGACGTTGTCGGGCTTCACGTCGTAGTGGCAGAGGCCCTGGCGGTGGATGAGGTGCAGCGCGTCGGCGAGCTCGTCCGCCATGCGCCGCAGGCGCGCGGCCCGCAGGTTCTCCGGCGTGCTCGCGATGACCGAGGCGGCAGAGGCTCCCTGAAGGAGCTCCATCGCCGCGTACACGGTCCCGCGCGGGAAGGTCTGACCGGCGAGCTCGACCGGCTCCGTCAGTCTTCCGAGGTCATGCACCGCGACGAGGCTCGGGTGGGCGAGGCTGGAGAGCCAGGTGAGCTCGTCGAAGGCGCCGGCATCCGCATCGCCACGCTGACGGTAGAGCTTGAGCGCCCGGCGAAGACCCGTCGTGAGATCCTCCGCCTCCGCGACCACGCCGCCGGTTCCCTCCCCGAGGATCCTTCCGAGACCATAGCGACCGGCCACGGCTGGCGCCGCCCGAGGTATCGTCAACTTAGTTTTCGGTCGCTCGGCCATCTGCCCGCGGTCCGCCAACCTTGGCCTATGCAATCAATATCTTCCATCCTGTCTGGCCCTACCCCCTGGATCCTCCAGCAAAGTGCATACCTAGTTTACAGGATGCGCCGGACAACGGCCAGCGCAGGCCGGGCCGAGCGCGGCAAAGGGGGAAGAGATCTGGCGGGGGGACGAAGGCGAAGCCGAGCGGCTGGAACTAGAAGTGGAAGGTCGCGAAGAGGTCGAGGCCCACGCCGTTCACGAAGTTCTTCGACAGCTTGTTGATCCCCGCGACGTTCGGGTTCCCGAAGTAGAACCCGCGGTAGAGCAGGCGCCCACCGAGGGAGAACCACGGGCCGAGCCAGACCTCCACGCCACCACCGGCGTCGAAGGTGGGGCCCGACGCGAAGACCGTGCCGCTACCGCCATAGTAGGAAGAGTAATTGGGCCCGAGGTACGCGAAGCCAACGCCGGCCTGGAAGAAGGGCTCCACCGGACCTCGCGTCGGAATGAACACCTTCACGTCCGCGGTAATGGACATCAGGTACAGGCTGTCGAGATACGTCACCGTCCAGCCGGGCTCGTGAAAGGTCTCGTTGTGGAAGGTCATGCCCCAGTTCAGTTCGAGGGCCACGAAGGGTCCGAGCCGGATGCCGCCGTGCAGACCAGCGCCACCGCCGTGACCCATGTACCCGTCGGAGTAGTCGCTGAGCTGTTTGGCCACGACGAGGCCGCTCAGGTGACCGCCCACGTAGCCGTGCACGCGATGACGGAAAGAGAAGTACGGGTTCGTGGGCGGGGGGGGCGGCGGCGCGTACCCGTAGCCGTAGTACTGCGCGCTCGCGTCCCGTGTCGCGAGGAGCAGTGACGCTCCAAGAAGCAGAGCCGGTAAGAAGACGGTAAGTCGACGTCTATTCATGATGAGCCTCCGTGGCAACGTGAGCCCAGATCCATCGGCGGCCGCCACCCGACAGGCGTCCGCCGCTGCGCGAGGGATAGGGGAGCAACGGGTGCGCCAAGTCTACGCTCCCCGATCATGGAAGGCAATTTGTCGAGATCATGACGAAGTACCCTTCTCCGGGGGACGCGCCGCCCAGCCCACCGTGCCGTGCGCACACGGCGCGAGTGTGAAGACGCGTTCTCAGTCGGAGCACGGGAGCGAACGAAGCGACGCGGTCTGCCGCGGGTCACCTCGAGGGTACGAGCAGCCTGGCGCGGAGCTTCACCGTCTGTGCGAGGGAGCACGTCCGGAGCCCGCCTCCCGGCGCTTGAGCCGGTCCAGCGCCTCGGTGGCGAGACCGCGGATCTCTTCGTCGCCGTGCCCCACCGCGACGAACTCCAGGTACTCGCGCGCCTCGTCGCCGCCGAGGGTCGCGATGCCGTCGAGGAGCTTGGTGAGCTTCGCAGTGTCCGAAAACTTCGCGAGACGGGTGAGGTGCGGCACGGCCCGGCGATCCCCGATGGCGATCAACGCTCCAATGGCTCGGTCGGCCAGCCTCTCGTCGGGGTGCTTCAGCAGCGCCACGAGCGCAGGAACCGCCGGAGCGATGCGACGGTGGGCCGCGATCTCCGCCGCCGCGCCCGCTCGCAGGTGATCCCGGTCCCGGAGCGCCGCCACCACCTCGGTATCTCGGGCCGTGGCGAGCCGCGCCTGGTAGAGCAGGTCGTCGAGGACCGTCTCGACGAGCCCACGCAACACGCGGCGCCGCTCCCGCACCACGTCCCCGGAGCTGGCGAGAGGTCGAGCCGCGCTCGCCTGCAGCTCGAGGGCTTCGGGCCTGCCGAGCACCGTCCCCCGTCCCGAGACGAGCGCTACGAAGCGCGCCGCTTCTGCGTCGTCCGACGAGTCCGCTTCACCGTCCGGTCGACCAATGCCGACCTGCAACGTGAGGTGGTAGGCGCCGGGGGACGACGGCTCCACGCGCCGCACGACCGAGCTCGCCCGCAGCCGGGCCTCAACGAGCGTCTCCACCTCTCGGGCACCGAGGCCCGGCACGCGGTCCTCCGGTGCCGAGAGCTCACGCACCGCGAGGCGACCGATGGCGAGCGGAGCCGCGTCCGCCGAGACACCCGCGCGACGCGAACACCCGCCGCCCACCATCGCGACGGCCCCGGCCAGAGGGACGACGAGCAGTCGCACGTCCACTCCCGCTCTACGACCCGTCGCCGAGCGCGCTCGGCGTCAGCTCGACGAGGTCCGAGTGATACTGCTCTCCGAGCAAGGCGGCCATCTCGCGAGCGGCGCGCTCCAGCTCCGGCGCGCTCCCCGCGAGCGCGGCCACGGAGGTCACGGGCTGGGTCAATCCGCAGGGCACGATCATCTGGAAGTGCGACAGCTCGGGAGCGAGGTTCAGCGCGAAGCCGTGCGTTGCCACTCCACCGCGCGCGTCGACTCCCACCGCCGCGATCTTTCCTCCGGCGGTCCACACCCCGGGGGCGTCGTCCCGAAACCAGGCCTCTATGCCGTAGCGGCGGAGCCACGTGACGAGCGACTGCATCATCCCATCGACGTGCGGACGGATCGCCCGGCCGATGCGTCGAATGGGGTAGCCCACGAGTTGACCCGGGCCGTGATAGGTCACGTCCCCCCCCCGCCCCACCTCGAAGAGTTCGACCCCGACGGAAGCCCTACGGGCCTCGGAGATCAGCACGTGAGCGGATTGCGCGGAGCGGCCGAGCGTGATGACCGGCGGGTGCTCCACGAGGAGCAGCGTGTCGGCCGCACTCCCGCAGCGAACCTCGTCCTTCAGCCGCGTCTGCAGGGCGAGGGCGCGCCCGTACGGCACGCGGCCGAGGAAGGTCCATCGCAGAACGGAGCGCGTCAAAAGCCCTCGTCAAGGGACAAAAAGTTGAAGTCCAAAGATCGATATAGTATGCGTCAAAAGTGCCACGGCGTGTGTGTCAGAATCCGCGGACGCAGTCCTATCCCAATGGGATTGCAGAGGGATGAGTCTGGCTCGGCGGTTGCTAACTCATGGCGGTATCAGGAGACCGACGATGCTCAAAACCAAGAAGATCGGCGTACTCATGGGTGGCCTCTCGGGAGAGCGCGACATCTCGCTGCAGAGCGGACGCGCCGTACTGGCGGCGCTCGAGAAGCGCGGCTACACCGCGGTCGGCATCGAGGTGGGGAGGGACCTCGATCAGGCCCTGCGCGCCGAAAAGATCGACGTAGTGTTCAACGCGCTCCACGGCCGGTTCGGCGAAGACGGCTGCGTCCAGGGGTTGCTTGAGATGCTGGGCATCGCGTACACGGGGAGCGGCGTGCTCGCCAGCGCCCTCGCGATGAACAAGATCAAGGCCAAGGAGCTCTTCCGGCTCCACAACCTGCCGACGCCGCCCTACTACGTGGTCACCCAGAGCGAGCTGCCCACCCTCGCCGAGAACCACGGAGCGTTCGGCTTCCCCGTGGTCGTCAAGCCCGCGGGCGAGGGCTCGAGCATCGGGGTCTCCGTGGCGGAAGACCTCTCGGAACTGGCCACCGCGTGTGAGCTGGCGCTGCAGCACGACGACGCGGTGCTAATCGAGCGGATGATACCGGGCAAGGAGGTGTGCGTCGCGATCCTGAACGGGCGCGCCCTCGGGGCCATCGGCGTCGTCAGCCACCACGACATCTTCGACTACGAGGCGAAGTACGTCCCGGGCAACGCGCACTACCACGTGCCCGCGCGTCTGTCGCCCGAGCGCTACCGCGGCGTCCTCACCCAGGCCCTGCGCGCGCACCAGGCGCTCGGCTGCACGGGAGTCACGCGCGTGGACATGATCGTGAGCGACCTCGGCAACGAGTACATCCTCGAGGTCAACACGATTCCCGGCCTCACGCCGCAGAGCCTGCTCCCTCGCATCGCCCGTCACGCCGGCCTCGGCTTCGAGGAGCTCGTGGAGGAGATCCTGAAGGGCGCCCGCCTCAATGCCATCGCCTCCGGGCCCCGCCAGGAGCGGCGGTCGGTCCGCGTGGTCTTCCCTGGGCCCGAGCGGCGCTCCATGCTGGCCGGGGGGATCTAACCTCGCACCCTCGTAGGCCGTTGCACGGCGCTTCCTCGCCCTCGCGCCTGCCAAAAAGTTGGTCCCCTCGCTCGCGCCACCTATGATCGGGTGGCCGCATGCAGCCCTCGATGCCCCACGCAGCACCGGCAGAGCGGTGGCTCACGCCTCCGGACGAGAGCGCTTCGCTGCCCGAACCGGCGCTCACCGTCCGCCGCCTGGCGTGGAGCGTCCTCGCCCTGCTCGCCCTGGCGGCCCTCGCGGGACTCGGGTACCGCATCCACCTCGGCACGCTCGCGCACCTCAATCGGACGCTGAGTCGCGGCCTGGGGGTGCCGGTACTCATTCGTGGCGTGAACGCGCGGTGGGGCCCGCAGGTGCTCCTCGAGGGCGTACAGATCGGTCCGTGGATCACTGCGCGCGAACTGCGGCTCGGACTCACCGTCGAGTCGCGCTGGCCCCCGCGCGTCGGCATCCGCGCGGCCACGCTCGTCGGCCCGGTCCTCCAGTGGGACGGAGAGCCGGCACTCCTCGAGCGCCTCCTGGGGGCGCCGCCGGAGCGTCGTCCTCGGGCCCATCCCGCTCCTGCCGCGGCGAGCTCGCGACGAAAGCCTCTCGAGCTTCACGTCGCGGACGGCGCGCTGGCGCTCAAGTTGCGTTGGCGCGGACGGTCCATCGAGCTTCAGGCCGAGCGGATCTGGAGCGAGCCGCGGGGAGCGCTCCAGACGCTGGTGCTCGGACACACCCGGCTCCTCGAGAACGGAATCCCGCTCGCCGATCTGCCCGCCGCCGCGGCCGAGCTGGACGCGCTGCTCGGCTACCGACCGCAGCGCCTCGCCCTCGCCGGCGCGACGCTGCAACCTCCAGGTGGAGGCACGCCGTGGACCGTACCGAGCGCGAAGCTCGTCCGTTCCGGAGGCGCCGTGCGGCTGGACGGGACGCTGGCTCCCGCGCGATCTCGCGGCGGTCGCGTTCGCGTCTCCGGGACGCTGGGCCCCGACCTGTCGCTCTCCGGTGATCACTCGCTGCAGCTGACCTTCCGCGCGCTGGACCTGGGCGCGTTGAGATCCACCTTCCCCGGTCGGCTGACGGGCCTGGCGCTCGAGGGCCGCCTCGAGGGTCAGGTGCACGTCGGGGCCATGGAAGCGCGTGGGGTGCCGGTTCGACCTTCGCTGCGATTCGACCGCGCTCGCGTGCGACATCCGTGGATCGCCGACGGTACGGTGGGACCACTCGACGGCCGCATCGAAGGCGTCGCCTGGGTGAAGGGGGCTCCCCTCGTCGCGCGACTCGAGGACCTGGTCCTGCGCCTGCCACCCCTCGAGCTCCGCGCGCGGGGCACCTTGAACCCCGCGCAGGCCTCGCGTCGGCTCGACCTCGCGCTGCATCTTGCGCCCCTCCCTTGCCAGGCACTGCTCGACCGTGCAGTGGCGAGCGGCTTCGCCCCGCGTCTGGCGGGGATGGCGCTCACCGGTCAGGTGGGCGGAGCCGCGCGGCTCCGACTGGCGGCGACGGGCGTCCTCGGCGACGACGTGGAGGCCGAGGTGACACCGGCTTCGTGTCGCGTGACCAGGGACGCGCCGCGGGCAGACCCGGCGCAGCTGCGGCACGCGGTACGGATGCCGTTGCGCCTCGCCGGTCGACCGACGGGGAGCACCTGGACGATCGGACCCGATAACCCCGCCTACGTCCCTCTCGCGCGTATCTCGCGGCATCTGCGTGCAGCCTTCGTCGTGGCCGAGGACGGGCGGTTCTTCCGTCACGAGGGCTTCGACGGCGAGGCGCTGCGCAAGGCGCTCCTCGTGGACCTGCGGCACGGGAGGTGGATTAAGGGGGCGAGCACCATCAGCCAGCAGCTCGTGAAGAACCTGCTGCTCGACCATCGCCGCACGTTCGCGCGGAAGTTTCAGGAGATGGTGCTCACCTGGCGCATGGAACAGGTGCTCTCGAAACAGCGGATCCTCGAGCTGTACCTGAACATGGTGGAGCTCGGTCCCGGAGTGCTAGGGGTCGAGCAGGCCTCCCAGCGCTACTTCGGTCGTTCGGCCGCCGCCGTCACGCCGCTGCAGGCGGCGCACCTGGCCGCCATGACGCCGAGCCCGGTTCCTCTGGCGCGGCGCTTCGCGCAGGAGCGCCCGGGGAAACCGTGGATGGAACGCCTGGGTCAGCTACTCGCCATGATGCAGCGGGCGGGCAACCTGAGTCGGGCGGAGCGCGCACGGTGGGCCACGGCCCGGCTGGATCTCATTCCCTAAAGAGGGCCCGGCGCCCCCTGCCCTACCCCGCTCACACGCCGAGAAAGAGCCGATTGCCGAAGTTGCGCTCGAGGTCCGCGGCGAAGATCTTGTTCGCCGCGCGCTCGACGTCGTACTCGGCGCGCCGGAACTCGAAGGTGTTCTGATCGGTGTCGAAGATGGTGTAGCTCGCCCGAGGGTCGTAGTCCCGTGGCTGGCCCACGCTCCCCACCGACACGATGTACTTGTAGTTCTCCCGGATCGTGAAACGTGTGGCGACCACCTCGTGCACCTCGGTCGGCGAGAGCGCGAAGGCTTTGCACAGGTGCGAGTGCCCGATGAAGGTCACGCGCCCGAGATCCTCCCAGCAGCAGAGGAGCTGCTGCGCCTGCTCCATGGAGAAGATGTACTCGAACTCCTCGAGGTTCAGCGGGGACCCATGGCAGAACGAGATGTCGAGCTCCCGGTGCTCGTAGGGGAGCGTCCGCAGCCACTCGATGTTCGCCTGGGTCAGCTGCGTCGTGTGGAGGTCGAGAGCGTGGCGGGCGGCCTCGTAGTAGTACGAGTAGTCCATGCGCCCTGCGACGGCCGCGTCGTGATTGCCGAGGATCGTGACCGACGCCGTCCGACGGACGATCTCGGAGCAAGCCTGGGGATCCGCGCCGTAACCTACGGTGTCACCAAGGCACACGTACCGATCGACCGTGTCGGCGGAGTACGCCTTCATCACGGCCTCGAGCGCCTCGAGGTTGGAGTGGGTGTCTGAGAAGATGCCTATGCGCATCTGGGCGGGTCCTCGACCGGGAAAGAAGCCATCATAGCGATGAGGATGACGGCCATCAAGGGGGCGGCGCGCTGGAAATCCTACCGGATCAGGTCGAAGACCAGGGTCCGGCGCTGTCCGGGCCTCAGCGTGACGCGCCGCGGCCGCGCCCGGTAACCGGTTCGCTTGACCGACACCTCGTACGATCCGCCGGGAAGACGCGCGTCCACCGGGGACTCGCCGACCCGCCGTCCCCCGACGAAGACCTCCGCCCAGAGCGGAAGCCCCCCGGAGAGCGTGACCACGCGCAGGTGGGCTAGCCCACTCGTCGGAGGCGCCACGGAGGACTTGCTCCGCCGCTCGCCGGGGAGGTCACGCCGCACCGGCCTTCCCCGGGCCGCAGACGGGGATCCGCCGTCGCGGGATCCTCTCTGGCGGAGCACTGCCCCGTCCACCCGCGGGGCCACGGCTCCGGGGCGGAGAGGCCCCGAGTCGGGGCGCAGCTGGCGCGGCTCGGCCACGCCCTCATCCCGGCCAGGCGTCGCGGACGCGAGTGCCGCAGCTCCCACCTGACCAGTCCCTCCCCGGAGGTCTCTCGGCTCCGACCGGTGCTGGCTCCAGAGGACCGCCCCGATCACGGCCCCCGCCAGCCCGACGACGGCCACACCTGCGGCCACGAGCGTCGGGCGACGCCTCACGCGTCTCAGCTCGCCTGCCGTGGCCGAGAGGGTCGTCTGCTGCCCCGGCCGGTCCGGAGCGACAGGCGCCGTGGCCAGCGCCCCGCCCGCGGCCATCGTACGGGCCGTCGCGAGGCCTGCGTCGGACGCGACGCTCGCGTCTGCCGTCTCCGCGTCCGCCCCCCCGCGCTCCCCCGCGACCTGAGCCGCGTGCCCCGCACGCGCCGCCGTGGGCCGTGGCTGCGCCGCGGCGGAAGCGAGCGCATCCGCCATCTCACGCATGGAGCCGAAGCGCCGGGCGGGCGACTTCGACAACGCCCGGTCGATCACGTGACCCACCGCCTCGGCGAGATCCGGTCTTTGCGTAGAGAGCGGCGGAGCCTGGCCGTGAACGACGTTGTAGAGCACGGCCAGCGTGCTCTCGCCGACGAAAGGGGGACGCCCGGTCAGCATCTCGTACAGGATCGCCCCCATGGCGAAGACGTCGGTGCGGTGGTCCACCTCGGCGCTCCGCCCCTCCGCCTGCTCGGGGGCCATGTAGCTCGGCGTCCCAAGGACCACCTCGCTTCCCGTCAGCACCGAGGCCGACCCGAGGACCTTGGAGATGCCGAAGTCCAGAATCTTCAGCCGGGAAGGCCCCCCGTCGGCGCTCTGACAGAGAAAGAGATTCGGCGGCTTGAGGTCGCGGTGCACGACGCCCCGTCGGTGCGCGGCCTCGAGCGCCGACGCAGCCTGGGAGAAGATCGCCACCGCCTCGTCGAGCGCCAGCGCCCCTCGCCGAAGCAGGTACGAGGCCAGGTCCTCGCCATCGAGATACTCCATCACGAGGTACGGCGTCCCGTCCTCGGTGTGGTTGAAGTCCAGCACCTCCACGATGTTCGGGTGGCCGAGCTCGCTCGTGATCTCCGCCTCGCGTCGAAACCGAGCCACCGCCTCGGGGTTGGACGAGATCGCCGGCGCGAGCACCTTCACCGCGAAACGGCGCCGCACGCGCAGGTGGGAGGCCTCGTAGACGGTGCCCATCCCTCCCTCGCCGACCAGGCGCTCCACCCGGTAGGTCTGCTGGAGCACCTGTCCGACGAGGCCGCTCCCCCTCGCTGGTCCGCGGGACGTCGTCATCATGGGCGGCTCAAACTCTATCACAGCGGACGATCCGCAGCGTCCCGCCACACGCCGCGCCGCGCGGCAGACGCGGCCGGTCGCCTTGCTCCGCGCGATCCGTCTCTGCTACGCTCAGCTCGAGGGCAGCACGAGGGAGCAACGAATCATGACGACTCCGCAACGTTCCCGGTCGCCCGCGCGGCCAGCGGCCAGTGCCGGCGAGAGCGTGCACGACGACGGCGGCGACGCGCTCTGCTCGTGCTGCGAGCCACGAAACCCGCTCGTGCTCCGGCCCGACCTGGGGCTCCTCGCCGACGGCAGCGCCGAGTACGCGCTCTGCGTGCTCCACGAGCCTCAGCCGGTCGTGTATCGCAACCGAGGCGACGGGCTTTACGAGCGGGCACGCCAGCTCTCCCTGAACCCCTCGGGGGAAATCGTCGACGCCCAGGGGCGCGTGCTGGCCCAGGTCTCGGGCGACGCCTTCCAGCGCCTCGCCACCGTGGACGACGACGCGCCTGAGGGGGCTGGGCCGGCGGCGGGCGGCGGAGGCGGAGGCGGTCCCGCAAGCCCCGGAGGCGCGGCCAGACCGAGCACCTATCACGTGGACCTCAGCCAAGACGACTTCTACCGCGCACCGTGAGCGGGCTCAGCCAACAGAAGGCCGTTGGACCGGGGCGCATGCGGCAGTGGGAGCTCGACCTCGACGCCATGGCGCGCGCCGCGGGGTGGGCCCGGCAACGCCCCGAGCTCCTCGCCGAGGAGGTGCGGCCGCTCCTGGCCGGCTTCCCCACCTTCCTCGCCGCCGCAGGGCGTCGCCTCGACAAGGGAAGGTGCTGGGTCGAGGCGGCCGAGCCTCTCCAATGCGACGCCTGTCAGGATCTCATCGTATTCGACCGCGGAACGCGCTGCGCGACCTGCGAACAGCCTGCTCCCGCCGGGGATGTGGTCGGCTTCGTGGGGCGCATCCCGGCCCTGATCACCGGACGCCCCTTCGGCGCCGCGCTGGACCGACGGCTCGAGACGCTCCGAGAGGAAGGCGATACGCGCGCGGCGACGTGGAGCAAGGGGATCCTCTCGGCGGGCGGCCACCGCTACCTCGCACCACGCTACGGGCTGTGGTTTTCCCAGAGCTGGCCCCACTCGGATCCGCCGGTGATGGTCTGGCCGGAGTATTTCGAGGTCCTCGGCATCCCCCCCGACCACGTCTACCACGCGGCGCCCTTCCATCGACTCTGTCTCTTCGCCACGTGGCGCGAGCAGCCGGCCTGTCAGGTGCTCCAGAACCGCGTCGTGCCCCGGCTCCTCATCGATCTCATGGTCGCGGACCTCCAGGCCCTCGACAGGCTGGACGACGCGCTCGACACGCTGGATGTGACGCTCTACCAGCTCTACAACATGGTGGGACGACCGGGGGGCAGCGACCCGCTCCGACGCGTGTACGACGAGCTGGTGGGCGCGTGATCCTGGTCTCCGAAGCCGCGGCGGCGCCCCTCTTCGCCGAGGTGCAGCGCTGGGTGGATCGCGGGCTGCGCGAAGGGGGCGCGCCCCTCGAGTCCTTGCTCTACCCGCTCTCGGCCCTCGTGCCCCGAACGGAGCTGACCTCGCCGCTCGAGCCGGTGCGCCTGGACCAGCTCGCGCACCTCGTGGTGGACGCCGTCGCAGTTCCCCCCGACGGGGCGAAGTCCTTCACCGCCGCCAACTGCCACTTCGCAGGACCCGACCTGGAGGCCGTCAGCGCGAGCTTCAACCGCGAGATCGATGCGGTGCTTTCGGCTCGACCCCGGCTCGGACTCCACTCCAAGCTGCACGCCCACCCCTTCCAGGGGGGCTGCTTCCTCTCGGCCGGGGACCGCTATCACGGCATCGCCTCGCCCGCCGCGCGGCAATGGCGCGAACGTCGCGGCCTCGCGACAGCCATCCTTCACGTCGTCCATCCCGACGACTCCCCGCGCCCGAGCGACGGCCCCTGGCAGCTCGACGCACGGGGCGCCGTCGCAAGCTGCAACGGACGCCCCGTGCGCTGGCGCCTGAATACCTGGGCCACCGACGCTGCCGGAGAGCTGACCGACCTCGGCCCCGCCACCATCGTGGCTCCAGAGCACCCGGCCCTCCTCGCGGCCCGCCGTCCCCCCTACTGGGCCACTCCCGACGGCTCCCGCTGGTGCGATGCGCAGAAGACCGCACTTCGAGCCGCCGGTTACGAGGTCAGTCGGAACCTGCTCGGAAGAGGCTGGCGACGCTACCTGGTGCGCGCTGGCGGACGCCAGGTGCTGATCGCCCTGCCCCCGGACTTCCCCGCGGCGCCGCTGCGCTTGCTCGAGATCCGGCGCGCCTGGTGCAACGACTTCGAGCCGATGGCCGTGCCGGCGTGGATCCTCCGCGGATCTCTCCGCCAGCGCTCACTGGTCCGCCTGGTGCGCCACCTCGGAGCCCCCGGCTCGTGACCGTCGACACCCGAGCCGCGTACTACCAGCGCGTGCGGGCCGTGGTCGGCGACAGCCTCGCCGATGGTCACGCCGCGATCTGGGATCTCGGTTTTGGCTACCTCGCCGCGGAGGCGCTGGCGCGTACCGGGCTCCGCCGGCAGACCTGGTTCGACGGCGGCGCTGCGACAGGCGCCTTCTGCCGCAGCCTCGGGTGGCGGTCCGCGGGCCAGCCCCGCGGACCGGCCCTGTCCGAGCACTGCCAGCGCCACAATCGCTTCGAGCAGAACTGGTCCCTGACGTGTCGCCCTCGCGAGCTGGACGAGCTGCGGCGGGTCCTTTCCGCAGATCCACCGCACGTGCTCCTCGCCCGCGGCGACGAGCACGCCCCGGCTCTCGCGCGCCTGGCTCTCGACCATGGGGTCCCGCTCGTGCTGGCCTTCGTTCCGCGCACCGGGCCGGCGCACGCGCTCCACGTCGTCTGGCTGCCCGGGAGCCGCGTCGACCCGGAGGCCCTCCTGTCGTTCTGCGGGGAACTATCCGCGCTGCCCCAGTTGGATCTGGACCGGCTCGAACACCACCTCGAGGGCCTCGAGGCGCGAAGCGTCGGGCTTTCCCTGGCGCGCTGGATCCTGGCGCGCGACCGGCCGCCACGACCCGACCTCGAAGAGCCCCTGGTCCATGCCGGCGCGGCAGTCCTCCTGCGCGGCGGCCCCGACTGGCCCTGGGCGGTCGGCTTCGCCCGTCCGAGCGGCGAACTTCTCGAACGCCTCGGACGCGCAGCCTCGCCCCGCTACCTCCCGCCCGCCGCGTTCCGGGGCAAGGAGCGCGTGCTCGTGCTCGGCCTCGGCACGGCGAGCCTCCTCTGTGCCGAGCTCGGCCCGTGGGCCAAGCAGCTCCTCGCCGTGGACTGCAAACCCGTCAGCCCCTACAACCCGGTGCGACAGATCTACGGCACGGACTGCATCGGTCAGAACAAGGGAGAGGCGCTCCTCGGGATCCTGGCCGACAGATGGGATCCCACCGGCGCCTGGGAGACTCGCCGCGACGGCGACCTCCTCCTGCGCGTCGGGGCGCAGCATACGCTGGCCACCGCGGAGCTGGAGCTGACCGCCGAGAACGAGGACGCCCGCCGGCGATTTGCCGCGCTGCTGGATGCTTTCCAGCCGAGCCTGGCCGTCGTCGCCATGGGACGAAGCCGTGACGACAACTTCGTCGCCGCCGCGGAGCTGCGCCGCCGAGGGATCCGACATGTGACCCCTACCGCCTTCCCCGGCGTGAGCCACTTCAAGCACATCCTCACCGACGGAAGCCTAGGTCCCTGTTATGACTGCCTCCAGGGGCATCTCGCGATCGACGGCGGCGCAGCGCCGACCCTGCAAGCCGAGGAGCGCGACCTCTTCTACGGCGGAACGCAACCCGCGACCCTCGCGGAGACGCTCCCTTCAGCCCACAGCCTCCTCCGCGTGGTGACCGACCTCGCGCTTCCAGCCGCCGCCCGCCCGCCGTATCTCCTGCGGGAGCTGGCCCACGAACGAAATTGCTGGGTCGGTGCGAACCGCGTGGAGCGACGCCCCGAAGGGTGGCTCTACGGGGTGGCACGGCCCTTCAACCTGGTGACCTACGGCGTCGAGGACCTGGTGGGATCGCGCGCCGAGGAGCGCTGTCCTTGCGGCCGGGTGAACCCCGTTCGACGGGTCTGACCTAGCCGGGGCGGCTCCAGGGCAGCTCGGGCTGCCGACGCTCATGGTATGCTCCGCCCACGATGGCGTTGCCCCACGACGAATCCCTCCAACGGGTCATCGACGAGGCGGGGGAGCTGGCCGCCCGAGGCGGTACACCCTACTCGAGCGGTCACCTGTTGCTCGCGCTCCTCGGGCGCGAAGGGCCCGCACGCCAGCTCCTCCTCGACCGCGGGTTGAGCGCGGGTCGGCTCACAGAACAGCTCACCGCGCTCGGCGCCGACTCCGAGGCGGGCGAGGTCGTGACCCTCGTCCGAGACCGCTGCGCGCGACTGGCCCAGAGCTGCGGCGCGCGCACCGTGGATCCGCTGCACCTGCTCATCGTCCTCTGCACGCTCCGTGAATCGCTCGGGTACCGCACGCTCGCTGGAGCCGGATTGGATCCGGCCAGCCTGCGGAGCGCGGCGCTCGCCGTCGCCACCGGAGGTCCGCACCTCCACCGCCGGAGTACTGCCGCTCGAACTCGACCTCCGTTGTCCGGGACCGTGGCGCCACCTGTGGATCCGGAGTCTCCGCCCGGCGACGCACGCACCCCAGAGGCAGAATCGGTCGCCGAGCCGACGCCCGGCGAGGACGCGACGACCCCTCCGCGGGGACGCCTCCGCCGCCGCGCCGAGGCACGCCGCGACCCGCGCGTCACCCGTGGAGGCTCCGGCGCCTCGGCAGCGGATCCGCCCCGTTGCCTCCCCACGCTCGACGCCTCTCGCTTCCCCACCCTGACCGCGCTCGGTCGGAATCTCTCCCTCGCCGCGGCGCGCGGGGAACTCGAGCCTCTGGTTGGGCGGCGCGCGCTCGTCGAGCAGATCCTGGACATCCTGGGGAAGCGTCGCGCGAATAACCCCTGTCTCGTGGGAGAGCCCGGCGTCGGCAAGACGGCGCTCGTCGAGGGGCTGGCGTACCTGCAGGCCAGCTCGCCGGAGGAGGTGCCCTTTCTCGACGGGCGCCAGCTCGTGGAGCTCAACATGGGGGCCCTGCTCTCCGGCACCCAGCTCCGTGGATCCTTCTCCGAGCGCATGGCCGCACTGCGCGCGGAGGTGGAGGCCGCGGAGGGATCCGTGATCGTCTTTCTGGACGAGATCCACACTCTCGTGGGGGCCGGGGCCGTCGGAGAGGGCGCGCTCGACGCCGTGGGCGAGCTCAGCGCGTCGATGGCGCAGGGCAAGTTCCCCTGCATCGGGGCGACCACCGCCGACAGCTTCAAGCGCTACATCGAGGAAGCTCCGGCCCTGGTGCGCCGCCTCGTGCCGGTGGTGGTCCCGGAGCCCTCCGACGAGGAAACGCTCGCCATCCTGCGCGGCGTGGCCCCGTCGTACGCGCGCCACCACCGGGTCGAGATCCTCCCCGAGGCGCTGGACGCCGCGGTGCGGCTCTCGGGCCGCTACATCACCGACCGCTTCCTGCCGGACAAGGCCATCGGCATGCTGGACCTGGCTGGAAGCCGCGCGCGCCGCCGCGGCCTCAAGACCGTGGGACGGGCCGAGGTCGCGCACATCGTCGCGGAGAGCGCCGGGATGCCGCCGGATCGCCTGCTCATGACCGACACCGAGCGCTTCCTCCGCATGGAGGGCTTCCTGCGCGAGCGCGTCGTCGGGCACGACGAGGTCCTCAAGCGGGTCGCGGAGGTCATCCGCCGGAACTACGCCGGCTTCGCGACCGACCGGCCCATCGGCTCCTTCCTCTTTCTGGGCCCCACCGGGGTCGGCAAGACCGAGCTCGTAAAGGTCCTGGCCGACTTCCTCTTCCAGAACCGCGACGCCCTCTGCCGCTTCGACATGAGCGAGTTCATGGAGCCCCACAGCGTCGCGCGACTCATCGGCTCTCCCCCGGGCTACGTCGGCCACGAGGAGGGCGGCCAGCTCACCGAGGCCGTGCGCGGCAAGCCCTACCAGATCGTGCTCCTCGACGAGGTCGAGAAGGCGCATCGGGAGGTCCTCCAGGTGCTTCTGCAGCTGCTCGACGACGGACGTCTGACGGACGGTCGCGGCCGCACCGTGGACTTTTCCCACACGGTGGTCGTCCTCACCTCGAACCTCGGTAGCGAGCTCTACGAGCGTCGACGAGGCCCGATCGGCTTCGGGCTCTCGGCCAGCTCGGACACCGGGGCGGACGCCGAATGGGAGCGCGTGACCCAGGAGGTGCTGGCCGCCGCACGCCGCGCCTTTCCCATCGAGCTCTGGAACCGGATCGAACAGCGGCTCGTCTTCCAGCCGCTCACGCGGCCGCAGGTGCTCGCCGTGGCCCGCCTCCTCGTCGCCGACTCGAGCCGCCGCCTGGAGCAGGAGAAGCAGATCCGCTTCGAGGCCACCGAGGCCGCGCTGGATTACCTCATCGACCACGGCGGCTTCGACCCCCTGCTCGGCGCGCGGCCGATGCGCACGACGATCCAGCGATTGATCGAAGGGCCTGTGGCAGAACAGATCCTCGCCGGTCGTGCCCGCGCGGGAGATACGCTGCGCGTGGATCGTGAGGGGGAAACGCTGGTGGTGAGTCGGATGCTCGCCGAAGGGGGAACGCGGCCCGAGGAGGAGGGCGGCTCGCGACCGGCCTAGTACGGATGGCCCGTGTTCGGGGGGTGGATCTGCATATTGCCGCCGGAGAGGCACCCCATCTCCTTCACCCACGCCAGATCCGGCGTGACGTCCACGTTCTCCTTGCAGGTCTTGTTCGAGGGCGCCGACTCGGTGCCCTGCCCGTCGGCGTGGTGCACGAGCTTCTTGTCCGGTCCGTACACGTCGATGGCGTAGCGGTCACGCAAGATACCTCCCTCGGCGTGGTCGAAGACCCGGACGTCGAAGAAGTGCCCGTCCTTGCCGTTGAACTTGCCCACGCCGCCGAAGTTCACGTAGTTGGGCTCCGCCTTGGGCACCTGCGGCCCCTTGAGGCTCGGGTACTTCTTGCACGCGATGTACGTCACGCGACCGACCAGGTGGTTCTGCCCGTTGATCGTCGTCCCCGTCACGTCGTGGTGGTCGACGTGGTTCCATTCCCCGCGCACCGGCGCGGCCTTCATCGTCATGGCGTTTCCGCCGAAGCTGTCCCGCGTGTCCCCTTTGCCGAAGGTTCCGCCGCCCGTGAACCAGCACCCTCCCT
This sequence comes from Deltaproteobacteria bacterium, assembly GCA_020848905.1. Lineage (NCBI taxonomy): Bacteria > Pseudomonadati > Myxococcota > Myxococcia > Deltaproteobacteria bacterium. The sequence goes on along the minus strand of JADLHG010000004.1, from coordinate 505,285 downwards.
GCTCGGGCGTGAGCTGCTCGGCGGGCGTCCCGGGTGTCCCGGGCGTCCCGGGAGACGTGGGTTCCGTCGGAGTGTTCACGCCGGGGGTCGTGCCGCTGGTCCCGTCACCCGACCCGGTCTCGTTGAACAGGCACGCCACACCGTCGGAGGTCTGGCAGAGGCCGTTGTCCATCAATTCGTACCGGCTTCGGCCCTCTTCGCTACCAATCGTCCCCCCTTGGCATCCACCGAGGAGAGCGGCCAGTGCGACAGAAGCGGTCCAGCGCGTTTTCATTCGACAGCTCCTCTGCTCGAGTCCGTGGGTAGGCAATGCAACCTTCGGGCCCGGCTGCAGGCCGCAGCCTCCTGTGACTGCGCGCCCCCGGGAATCCAGATTTGCTTAATACTTGCGCATTATTACGCATCATACCGCTCGCGCGGCAGGACTCGGACGACACGCTGAGCCGGAGTTGCCGCAGCGGCGGCGCGCCAGAAATGGCCTAGTTCAGCCCGTTGTGGCGCGCAGGCAGGCTCACCACCGAACCGCGCCCAGCCCCCCCTCCGGGACATAGGACGGAGAGCGACTCCCCGCGTAGATCCCGATCCCTATCCCGGCCCCCGCCACAGCCACGGCCGACACCGCGGTCCAGAACCACCACCGGCGATAGAACGGCCGCGCGACGGCAGATTTTGCCGGAGGCGCCTCGGCCGGAGGGTCCGCTCGCCGGCGCGCGCTCGGAACCCGCGGCGCCGCCGCGACCGGCGGCGACGGATCCACGGGAGCCTCGACCGCCGGAGGTTGAAGTTCTCGCACGATCTCCTCCACCTGCGCCCGCAACGGGGAGGTCGGCGCGGCCTTGAGAAACGCCTCGTAGTAACGAATGGCCTGCGCGCGATCCCCCAGGCCCCGATGCGACTGCGCGATGTTGAGCAGGAACGCGGGGCGCGGATCCAGCTCGTACCCCCGGCTGAACTCCCGCACCGCCGCCGCGTAGTCTCCCTGCGCATAGGCCGCCTTGCCGGCCCGGTGATGCTGGCGGGCCCTAGCCGCAGCGCCCGATGGCTCAGCGCGCGCCGCGCCGCCCCCGTCGAGGCACGGCAGCAGCAGGCAAGCCGCCACCACGGCGAGCCACCCCATCGCACTCCGCAGTCGCCCGAATCGCATCACTCCTCGTAGGGGTCGGTCAGGCCGCCCGCCTTCAGGTCGGGAGTCGCCGGCGCCCCCTCCTTGCGAACGGGACGCGGCGTGGGTCGCCCCGCGCGCGGTGGCCGCGCGGCCACGGGGTCGCGACGTCGCTTCGTCGGTCGCTCACTCGGTACCGGTCCGGCCTTGCGCGCCGGCGCCTCGGCAGCCCGAGGGCCTTTCGACGTCTCGGGGCGCGCTGGGGCTTCGGACTCCGAGGACTCAGGCGCAGGGGGCGCTGCGGGCTTCGGCTCAGGACGTGACGGAGGCCGGTGCACGAGGCCTGGCGCACGCTTCGGCGTCGCCGCGACCGCCTGCGTGCGCTGGGGCCGTGCTGCCGCCTCGGGCGGGCTGACGGCGGCGCTCCCGGTTCCTCTCGGCTCCGCCCGCCGAGCCTGGCCCGCTCCGGGAGGTCCCGGCAGAAGCAACAGCACCGCCACTATCGCCCCGGCGCCGAGCAAGCATCCCAGCGCCACCATCAACATCCAGCGCGGCGCACCGCGCACCGCGCGTCGCGGCCTCGCGCGCCGCCTGAGGGAGCTACCGGTCTGGGTGACCGACCCCGGGCGGAGGCTTCCTTCGAGCTCTTCCGAGAAGGAGTCGTCCTCGAACTCCCCTACGCCAACGCTCGCGAGCGACCGGCGTCCCGAGCCCGCCTCGCGCACCAGCGCCCCGAGCTGCGCAGGGCCGAAGACGCGACCGGCGAGCAGACCCTCCAGCGCCTCGGCCATGCTCTGCGCCGAGGCAAATCGGTCGGCGGGTCGCTTGCTCAGCGCGCAGGCACAAATCCGGTCCAGCTCCTCCGGCAGGTCCGGTCGCACGGACGAGATCAGCGGCGACCTGGCCTGCACGACGTTCGTGAGCGTCAGGTAGTCGGTCTTCCCCTTGAAGAGGCGCCGTCCCGCGAGCAACTCCCAGAGCACCACGCCGGCCGAGAAGACGTCAGAGCGGGCCGTCACGTCCTTGCCTTCGGCCTGCTCGGGGGACATGTAGCTCCACTTCCCCTTCATCGTGCCTGTGCGCGTCTCTTCGCGGTCGATGGCCTCGGCAGCCTTCGCAATGCCGAAGTCCACCACCTTGACCGCCCCCTGAAACGACAGCATGACGTTCCCGGGGCTGACGTCGCGATGCACGAGGCCCAGGGGGCGTCCGTCCCGCTGCAGCACGTGGGCGTAATGCAGGCCCAGGCAGACCTGCAGCATCACGTAGGCCGCTGCCTCGACGGGGACCGGGTTCCGCCGTCCGTAGTGCCTCATGAAGCGCAGCAACGGCACGCCGTCGATGTGCTCCATGGCGATGAAGTACTCGTCGGTTCCGCCGAAGTCGTAGATCTGGACGATGTTCGGGTGCTGAAGCAGCGCGGAGACACGCGCCTCGTCCACGAACATGCGCACGAAGTGCTCGTCCTTGGCCAACTCGGGGAGAATTCGTTTGATCACGACGGGACGCGAGAACCCCTGCATCCCGTGGAGCACGGCCCGGTGCACGGTGGCCATGCCACCGTGCCCGATCTCTTCCAGCAGCTCGTACTTGCCGATCCTCGCCGGCGCGCGCACCAACCAACTCCACAAGCCGTGGCCCGAAGGTTAATGGTGCACCATCGGTCGCCGTCGCGTCAACGCGCCGGCCAGACCTGAGCTACGCGGCCTTCGCCCCACGAGGCGCCGCTGAGGAACCACCGTCGCCGCTCACCGCCCCGAAAGCTGCATGACCACGGATCCTTCGCTGCCCTTCGCGGCGGCGTCGACGACCAGGAAGTACTGCCCTGCCTGCACTCCCTTGAAGACCACCTTCCCGACCGGCTGCCCCGCCGTGGTCTGGCACGCCACCGGAGCGGCATCGCAGGCGAACCCGGGTCCACCGTCCTTGTACAGCGCGAGCACGTGGTTGCCGAACTGGGCGAAGTCGACCGTCACGTCACCCTTCATCGGCAGGGCGAGGCTGACGACGCTGTCCTCGCCGCCCCCGAGCGCGCACCCCGTCGCCTGGTCGTCGACCGAGCCCTTCGTCGTCACGGCAACGTTTCTCGGCGCCCCGGCGAAGGGGATCATGCCCACCACCTGGTCGGGCTTGCACGTCTGTCCCTGGCAGATTGGCTTGCTCGAGCAGTTGCTGTCCTGGCAATCGATCTTGCCGTCCCCGTCGTCGTCCACCTTGTTGTTGCAGATCTCCTGGGCATGGTCGGGCGTAGCGCTCAGCGTCAGGTTCATCGTCCCCTCGCTGCCCGACTTGAAACCCTCGACGATAACGTAGTACTTGCCCGGCTGCAGGTTGGGGAAGATGAAGTTGCACCCGAGGGGACCCGTCTGCATGTCGGCGCAGTTGATCGGCGTCTTGTCGCACGGGTCGCGGGGCTTGCCCGGCAAGAAGAGCCCGATCACGTGGTCCCCTGTCTGCGAGCAGCTCACCTGAAGGCCCGAGACCTGCGGCAGGTCCACCTCGATGACGGAGTCCTTTCCCCCACCCAGCGCGCAAGGCACGGTCTGATCGTTGTTCGCCTTGGTGAGGTCCAGCTTCACCGTCCGAGGCGCCCCTCCCGGCGGGAGCTGCCCCACGCGCTGATCCACGGTGCAGACGGGGCCCGCACAGCCGAGGACGCCGGTGCAGTCGCTGTCCAGGCAATCGATCAGTCCATCCCCATCGTCGTCGATCTGGTTGCCGCAGAGCTCGGGGCCCCGGTTGCGATACGCGCGGAAGGTCAGCCGCACTGACCCTTCACTTCCGGGTCGGATCGCATCCACCACGTAGTAGTACACGCCCCGCTCCACGCTGTCGTACGAGACCAGAAAGCCCGGTCGATGGTTCGAGTCGAAGCACGTTCCGCTGTCGGCCGTGCAGGAGCTGCCCGGGCCGAGGTCGCGGTGCATCCCGAAGACGTGCCACCCCTGCTGCTGCGCCTCGACGGCGATCCCTCCCGCAGCCGGCATGACGACACGAATGACGCGATCGTGCCCTCCGCCCGCCGCGCAGACGAGACTCTGGTCGTCGCCGCCACCCACTGTCGTCACGGTGACGGTCTTCGCCGGCCCGTCGATCACCAGCGTTCCCAGGTTCGCATCCCAGCGGCAGGACTGATTCACGCATGCGGCGTCAAAGGTGCAGTCCAGGTCGCTGCAATCCACCGCTCCGTCGCCGTCGTCATCCTGCGCGTTGCTGCAATGCTCGGGCGTGGCGAGCTGCCCGGTGCTCAGCGTGACGAGCACTGTCCCCTCGAGCCCCCGCGAGAAGGCCTCCGCGAGGAGGTAGTACTCCCCCGCCTCGAGTCCCTTCACGCTGAACGACCCCGTCTTCTCCGATTTCGTGTCGAAACACCCGCGCGAGTTGGCGTTGCACGCCTCGCCCACCCCCGCACGGTAGAGCGCGAGCACGTGGTCCCCAGCCTGCTGCTCGAACGAGATCTTGAGGTCGGTCTTGGCCGTCAGGAGGAAGCGCCCCACGACCTCTCCGCCGCCGGCCGCGGCGCAGGTGGAGGCGTAGACGTCCGTCCCACCGACGGTTCGAAGCGAACGCGCGACGCTGGCACCTCTCGGCGCGATGCTACCGAAGTCGACCGTGGGCTTGCAGCCCTGGCTCTGACATCCGGTGGTCCCCACGCAATCCGGATCCGCGCAGTCCACCGCGCCATCCCCGTCGTCGTCGCGGGAGTTGTCGCAGATCTCCTTCCCCGGCCTGCAGAAGGGCTGAGCGGCGCAGTCGGAATCCTTGCAGTCGGTCAGCCCGTCCTCGTCGTCGTCGAGGCCGTTGTTACACACCTCGGCCCCCGGCTGCTTGCACTTCGGGTGGCGGAGGCAATCGGGGTCCCGGCAATCCACCAGACCATCGCCGTCGTCGTCCTGCTGGTTGCTGCAGTTCTCCTGCCCCGGAGCGCACGCCGGGTTTCCTCGGCAGTCCGAATCGTCGCAGTCGATGGCGCCGTCTCCATCGTCGTCTTGCTGGTTCGTGCACTGTTCCGGGCCCGCGGGGCAGGCGGGGGTTCCCGCGCAATCGGGATCGCGGCAGTCCACGAGACCGTCGCCATCGTCGTCGAGCCGGTTATTGCAGTCCTCGGTCGTGGGCTTGCACGCCGGATCGAGCACGCAGTCGAGGTCCGCGCAGTCCACGAGGCCGTCGCCGTCGTCGTCCTGCCGGTTCGCGCAGAGCTCGAACAGCCCGGCGCACCCCGGCTCCGCCGCGCAGTCGGGGTCCTTGCAGTCCACGCGACCGTCGCCGTCGTCGTCGAGCCCGTTGCCACAGACCTCTGGCCTCGGCGGCTCGTTGCAGCCCGGCTGCCCCAAGCAGTCGGGGTCCCGGCAGTCCACCAGGCCGTCACCATCGTCGTCGGTCTGGTTCCCGCACACCTCGCTCGTCCCGCCATCGGACGTCCCGCCGTCGGACGTTCCGCCGAGGGACGGGGTGCGCCCGCAGGCCGAAAGCAGCAGTGGCGCTGCGACCAGCGCGTAAACCCACGGGGAGTGACGTCCGTTCATCGCTCGACCTCTGTGCCAACGGGGATACGCCACGCGGACGCGGAGTGCAACCAGGCGCCGCGCCCTCCATAACGACCAAGGCGGGGCATTTAGTCCTGCACCAGAGCCCGGAGCCGTGCAAGCTCCTCCGGGCTGGGCGGGCGACTGCACTCCTCCGCCACGGCCACTGCCCCGAGCGTCGCGGCGCGGTACAGGGAAAGCCATTCGGGGGCCACCGCAGCGAGCGCATCGAGGTGGCGCGCGACGGTCACGTGGTCGCCTCGCCGCACCGGCCCCGTCAAGGCCTCGGGCACCCCCACCGCCGCGACGTTCTCGACGGTGCTCCGCACGAGGGCCAGAAGGGCCGACCGCGCAGCCTCCGGAGTCCTCCCCGCGCGAACGAGCAGCCGGGCCGCAGCGGTCCAGAGCACCACCGCGTGGTTGCTCGCCATCACGGCAGCCGCGTGGTAGAGGGGCAGCTCCCCGGCGGACAGCTCCGCCGAGGGAAGGCCGAGGCTCGTCGCCAGCGCGCCGCCCACCTCGACGGCCTCCGGGTCGCCCTCCAGCGTCACGTGCGCGCACTCGAGCGCCGCCGGTCCCCCGGCGCCGGGCGGCACGGCCACGAGCGGGTGGAAGGTCCCCACGGGAAGACGACCGACGAGCGCCGCGAGCGCCTCGTGCGCGGCGATCGCGCCCGCGCAGTGGAGCACCGCTTCCACTGCCGGGCCGAGGACGCCCGGCCGAGCGAGCGCAGCAGCGACCTCCTGCAGCGCGCCATCGCTCACGGCTACGAGGACCACGGCCGCCTGGGAGAGCGAGCGCGGAAGGGGACCGCTGGCGACCTCTACCCCCTGTTCCCGCTGCACCACCTCGGCGCGCGAGGCGCTTCGGGTCCACTGTCCGATGACCCTGAGCCCCGACGAGCGGAAGAGCAGCGCGAGGCCCGCCCCTACGCGACCGGCGCCGACGACGAAGATGCCGGGCCCGGCCGGCACCCCCGATGCGCCCCGCTCAGGGCAGTCCAGCATCGCGGTAGAGCCCGAGTTCGGAGATGTAGCGGAGCACGGCGGCCGGAACCCACTGCGAGACCGATTCACCGGTAGCGAGAGCACTCCGGATCTTCGTCGAGCTGATGTCCGGCAGCAGCGGAGCGCCCGTCGGCGAAGGATAGCCGTCGCGCCCGATGACGAGCAGAGGTGCCAGGCGCTTCACCTCGTCGAAGCGGTACCACGCGTCCGCCTCCTGCAGGATGTCCGCGCCGATGAGGAGCCTGAACGCGTGAGCCGGGTGCCGCTCCATGAGGTGCTGCAGGGTAACGAGTGTGCGACTTCGACCCCCGATGTCGCGTTCGACGGAGTCGACGTGCACCAGCTCGGGTCGGAAGGGGAGCGTCGCCCGACGGCACATCTCCAGCCGATGCTCGAACGGGCACAACCCCTTGTTGAAGGCGTGCTCGTTGCACGGGACGAGCCACACCTCGTCCACTTCGCCGGTGCTGAGGGCCCAGAGGCAGATCATCTGGTGGCCCAGATGGGGGGGGTTGAAGCTCCCTCCGAGGAGCGCCACGCGCGTGGGCGAGCGACCGTCGCTAGACATGGTCACCTTGGCCGCGATCCATCCCGCCGGGCTTCGTTGTGCGCTGCGGGGCCTCGGCCCCTTCGGGTCAGCCGAGGCGGACGGGCTTGAAGGTCGCCTTCCCCGCCGACGAGCGCACCATGAACCGGATCATCTGGCACTTGTGCTTCGCCTTCAGCATGGCCTCGTTCGCCCGGAGCTTCTGTGCCAGGGCAGGCAAGTCGAGCCCCTCGACCGGCAGGTTCAGGCGGCGACGAGCGTCGACGTACTCGGCGTAGAGCCGCCCGTAGTAGACGTCCTCGGGCTCCGACGCGAGCTGCTGCGCCAGCTCGGGAGGCACGGGGCTCCCGTCGAGCTCCTCGATCGAAATGACATCCGCCCGCCAGACCTCTTCCCCCTCGGTCGCCTCTTCTCCCGGCTCGGGACGCCCGAGAAGCCGTGCCAGCATCACGTTCAACGCGTTCGCCAGGCCCTCGAACTCCTCCATCGCGTCGAAGGTGTATTCGAGGTTGCCGTTCATCACCTCGTTCACGCCCAGCTCTAGCCGGTCCTCGGCGCCGACGTAGTGCCGCGCCATCAGCGTAACGACGAGCAGGACGAGGAGCATCATCCCCAGCCCCGACCCGACGATGAGGTATCGAACCTTGACCACCGGCTGCAGCGCCTGATCCATGGAGGCCACGACGGCGAAGCCCGCCGCGCGTCGAGTAGCGGCCGGCGCGACGCCCTTCGCCGCGTCGCCATCGAGAAACACCGCCTCCGGCAGCGGTCCGACGAGCACCTTGTAGCGTTCGCCCTGGATCTGCAGCTCCTGCAGCTCGCTCACCTTCCCCTCGGCGACGGCCTTGTTCGCGAGGCCGCTCTCGCCGAGAATCGCCTTGTTGAGCCCGGCCACGCGCGCCGCATCCTCCGTCGTGTCGCTGCCCGCCACGGTGAAACTCGAGGCCCGGACGGCGTTGTCCAGGAAGTACGCCACCTGCGCGCCGACGTGCCGCCGCGCATCTCGTGCGTAGGCGGCGGTGAAATCGTAGGCGAGTGCCACCGCCCCCCTCACCTGGCCTCCCACGATGATGGGAGCCATCGCGGCACGCATCATGCGGTTCTTCATGACCCAGATGTCGCCGCTGGTGTGCCCCTTGAGGGCCCGCTGCACCACGGGGTAGTCGAGCTTGTCCCCGTACATGTCGTTCATATCCAGGTCGCGCGCGATGACGGCCCCGTCCTTGTCGACGACGCCGAGGAAGTCAGCCTTCTTCTCCTGGCTGCGCAGTTCCTGGTCGAGCTGCGTGATCGCGTCGAACACGGCGGCGCGTCGCTTCTTCTCGTCGCCCTCCTGGATGGCTTTGACGAACTCCGGCCGACGCGACATGGATTGGACTGCGGCAGCCAGCTCGAAGCCGTCGTGCTTGCGCAGGCGAGGCACAGCCAGACTCGCCTGCTCCACCGTAGCGACCACCTCGCGCTCGGCCTGCGTCGCGAGAGGGCCCGCAATGATGAAATAGAGAGCGAAGGTGACCGCGGCCACCACAACGAACGCGGCCACGCCGATCTTGACCTTGAAGGTGGACATGCCTAAGCCCTCTCCTGCTGGACGTCAGTTGCGGCGCGACGGCAAGTAAAGGCGGACGACCGACTAAGATGTGCCCGAGTGGGGCGACCGTATCTTCGCGTCACCGCTAAGTCAAGTAACTATCGAGAGTCCGGCGATTCACCGCGCGGGTCTAGGTGGGAAGTGGCGTCTCTGCCGGTTACGCCTGTTCTGAGGCGTTTCGTCCCAATCCGTGTAGGATACCCGGAACACAGCTCCTACCGCCGGGCAACACGAGGATCTAAGGCAAACCCCGGCTCCCTCTCCCAGACTATCAACACCTTCTCCACACCAGGCCCGGTCCGGAAGGCCTCCGGGCGGGGCGGCGAGCGCTTTCGGCCGCGGACCCTGACTTTTCCTTCGTGCAGCCGACGTTGCGCCCGTGAGCGATGCTCTCGCGGCGGCCTTCTCGACGTGGGGTTGGAGGGAAAACGCGCGTCCTGCGGCTCCCAGGCCGGCTTTCTTGTGGATAAGTCCAAACGCGCCTCGCCGGCCCCGTCGGTGCCTCGCTCTGGAACCTCAAGGCGCCGCGCGGGCCAGGAACCGCTCGAATCCCTCGGCGAGCTCCATGCATCGGTGGTTGCTCAGCCTGGTAAGGGCGCAAAAGTGCAAAGCAAAGCCGTATGGCAGATCCGAAACCAGATACCGCCCCGCGTTCTGAACGTACAGCGTGGCCGACGGCGGCTGATACCGAACGGGGTAGTCCTTGCCCGGGTCGGCGTCCGGCCAGTGTCGGGGGTTATTGAGCGCCGACGGGGGCACCAGCGCCAGATTCAGCGGTCCCACCGACAGGTCCACGCGCAGGCCCTCGTCCCGGAGGTAGAGCGAGTAGGCCTCGCGCGCCCGGGCGTAGCGCTCGGCGATCTTCGCCGCGTCGACCCCCGCCGGCGCCATCACGCGAAGCTGCTCCGCCGCGAAGACCTTGTCTGTCGGTAGCGCCAGCTCGCGCGCGACCCGATGGGGCGCGGGCCAGGCACGGGCCGAGCCTCCGCCGAGGGACAGCCGTGCATCGCGCACCCCTCCCCCTCCGGCGGGTCGTCGCGGCACCGGTCCGACGCCCCGTTGCGACGGCTCGTAGAGTGCCCAGACGACGGCCCCCGCCGAGAGGAGCAGGAGCCCCACAGCGACGAGAAGTGGCAAGGCGTTCCGCCGTGGCGATCGGGATCCTGCCCGACGGGACTTGTCGGAGTCGACACTGCCGACGGAGGTCGAACGCGTGATCCGTCGCGACGTCACGTCCACGGGCACGTGCTGCAGGGCGAGTCGCATCGCGCGAGCGGACTCGAACCGCGCCAGCGCTCGCTTCTCCATCGACCGCGTGAGGACGTGGTCGAGAGCAGCCGGGATGTGCGCGAGCTCGCGCGCCGGTCGCGCCACGTCAGTCAGGTGCTTGCGCATGATCTCGAAGTGCGTGTCACCGTCGAAAGGGGTGCGCCCCGTCACAGCCTCGTAGAGCGTCACTCCGAGGGAATAGAGATCTGTCCGGTGATCCACCTGCTTGCCGCGGACCTGCTCCGGAGACATGTAGCGCACGGTCCCCATCGTCTGTCCCGTCTGCGTCAGCTTCGTGGACCCGACGATCTTGGCGATGCCGAAATCCATCACCTTCACGGCCCCGTCGCCGCGAATGATGATATTCGACGGCTTGATGTCCCGGTGAATCACTTGCTGGTCGTGGGCGTACTCGAGCGCACGCAGGACCTCGACGCCCACGGCGACGACGTCTCCAACGCCCACGCGCCCCTCGCGAGCGATGACCTGCTCCAGCGTGTCTCCCTCGGCAAGCTGCATGATGAGGTACAGGTGTCCCTGTTCCTCGACGAAGTTGTGCAGCAGCACGATGTTGGGGTGCTCGAGTCGCGCGAGCGTTCGCGCCTCGTCGATGAATCGCGCCTTCAGCTCGCGGTGCTGCGCCAGGTCGGGGGGCAACACCTTGACGGCTACCTCCTGGTCGGTCAGCAGGTGCCGAGCGCGGTACACCATGCTCATGCCGCCCTTGCCCAGAAGCTGCGTCAGCCGGTAGGTCCCGAGGACCTCCTGTCCGAGGAGCGCGTCGTCCCCTGCTTCGGCCGCGGCGAGCAACCGGCCGCACTCCGGACAGCTCGCCGCCTCGTCACTCGGGACGTGGCCGCAGACGCAAGTGGGCGACATGGGCCATCATCCAAGCAAAGTCCGCCTCAGCGGTCCAGCGGTATGTGGCTGAGCCGAAGCACCCGACGAAGGTCGCGTCGGTCGTGCACGGCCGGCCGTTTTCTTGCGCCCCGGCTCCTGACAGTGTACAAACACCTACATCTACGCACCTGAGGAGGCCGCCGGATGCAAGCCAAACAAGCCCTCGATAAACGAGCTGATTTCAGAATCTCCGTGGACCTCCTCTTGAACAAATACGTCAAGGGGCGGCCGTACCTCTGCCGCGCGACAAACCTCAGCCGGAGCGGCCTGCTCGTCCACCGGCTGTTCGAGCCGGAGCACGGGGAGACGCGCGTCGGACTGCAGTTTCAGTTGCCCGGCTGCGACCGGGTGATCACCTGCGCGGGTCGAATCGTGTTCTGGGACGAGCAACTCGGCGCGCACGGGGTCGAGTTCACGAGCGTGGCCCCCGAACATCAGGCGCTGCTGGACACGTTTCTTCTCCGATCCATGGATTGGCCTGCCGCCCTCGAGGCCTGACACGCCTCGCAGGCTCGGCCCGGTGCGCCCGCGAGCCACGCGGGGGAAAAGGGGCCCGGCCGGTCTACCATCTCCCGCGGCAGTCCATGCCTTTCGGCATCTTGACATCGCCAAGGGCAGGCACCTAGACTGCGCCTCCAGCCACGGATGGCGCCTGCGCGCCGCCAACCCCACGGGAGGGGAAGTTTGGACCCTAAGCAGAAGAAAACCACCACAGGGCGCGACCTCAGCGACCTGAAGGCCCGTCTGGGGCTCGCCAAGGGCGACGCCGCCCCCGCCGCTCCGACCGCTCCGGCCGCTCACGCCGGCCCGGCCCCCCAGGGGATGCCGGGGGCCCCGGCGCCGGTGATGCCCCCGCCGGGAGTCGTCCCGCCGCCGGGCGTGGGCATGCCCCAGGCCGCGCCGCAGGCCTACTATCAGCCCCAGCCGCCACCCGACGCGCGCAGAGATCCCTTCGCCGTCTCCCAAGGCGGCGCCGCGGCCATGCCGCAGATGGGCATGCGGCCAATCGTAGACGCCGGTCCGCCGATCGAGATTCCCGTAGAAAGAAAGAAATACGGGAAACTCGTGTTTGCCCTCGCGGCCGTGGCCACCCTCCCGCTGCTGGTCGGCTGGTGGTGCGGCCGAATCTACGGCGCCCGGCTGGTCTTCAACAAGACCATCGACGACGCCAAGCAGATTCGCGACGCCACGACGAAACTGGCGGGCATCAGCAAGAAGGTCCAGGACGCTCTGGCAGCTAGCCGCGCGCGCAATCAAAGCCGCGTGGCGTTCGACGCGAAGCTGCAGCAGGAGCTGACGGACGTACTGAAGGCCTCGCCGCAGGCCAGTCTGCAGGAAGCCAAGTCGCTCCAGGATCAGCTCTTCCGCACGAACTACGCCCGCATGGAGGACATCCTCATTAGCCGGCTCTTCGCCTATTACAACAACATGTTGAAGCTCCTGGCGACGACGCAGGAGTTCATCGACGTCGCAGAACGCAACAAGGAGACGGTCGAGCAGTATGTGAAGGACACCTCCGGCGGCGCAGCCCAGCGGAACTACGGCATCGTGTTCGCCTCGGACGAAGGCGCCTATTATCTTGGGCAGATCGTCGAAGTCGGACCACCCAGCTGCCCCGAGAAGGGGAAGAAGTGCAAGGCCTCCGAGGTGAAAGGGTTTCCCGTCCGCGTCGGAAACAGCCGAAGCTGGGATGACCGCCCGGGCAAGTCCAAGAAGATGACGGACATCGTCGTACCGATCGTGCCCGACGAGAACTGGCGTCAGGTAGCCGCGGGCAAGCCCGGGTACCTCGCCTTCAAGGAATACGTCATGCACCTCGGGAACGTCAGCCGGACCGCTGCCGCGCTGGCCAAGGACGAGAAGGAACTCCTCCAAGACCTCAGCAAGCAGGCCAACCGCGCCAAGCTGTTCGCGCCCCTCTAGCCCTTCGCGCCCCTCTAGCCCTTCCCGGAGGCCTCCGCGGCCTCGGGCGACGCGTTTGCCCGTCGTCGAAACCCCGACCCCGAGACTGCCGCGCGCCCTCTACAGTGTTTGGGCGGCGCGGCTACCGCTGCGGAGCGAAGTAGGGCGACGCGCCGGCGTCGTGGTCGGTAGCATCGAGCACCTCGGAGATCTCCGGAATCTCCTCCTTCAGCAGCGCTTCGATGCCCGCCTTGAGGGTGTGATTGGCCGCGCCGCACCCTTGGCAACCGCCGGCCATCTGCACGTAGACCCGGCTGTCGACCACGTCCACGAGCGTGACGAAGCCGCCGTGCATTCCAACGGCGGGATTGATCTGACCGTCGATGACGGCCTGGATCCGCACGCGCAGGTCGTCTACCTGCTGCGTCGGGCTTTCGTTGACGTCTTCTGCTGACATGCTGACTCCCCGGGGCGCGCCCCGCGCCGATAGTGTACCCCCACTCCCCGGGGTGTGGCTACCTCCGCTCTCTAACCCCGCGCTTCGCCCGCCACGACCGGCCCTCCGCGGAACCTGTTCAACTCGGGCGGCCTCTGGGGTTAGACTCCCCCTCCATGACTCGGCCACGAACGCGCGTCCGCGTGGCTAACCCAGCCGACGGTGGCTTCCTGTACTGGCTGGCGAAGCTCTATCTTTTCGGAGCCTGCGCCCTCGTCGCCGTCACCATCGCGTCTCTGCCGGCGATCTACGTCGCCATCGCCTCACACGCCCCGGACCCGCCGGACCTCGCCGCCTACCGCACCGAGGCCGCGCTGGAATCCAAGATCTACGCCCCGGATGGGCAGGTGCTGTCCGTCCTGGTACGAGAACGGCGCGCGCTCGTCGAGCTGCCGGAGGTCCCTCCCCTGCTCATCAAGGCCTTCCTCGCGGCGGAGGATCGGGGGTTCTACCAGCACGCGGGGGTGGATTGGCGCGGCGTGATCCGCGCGGCGCTAGCCAACCTGAAGGCCGGCGGCGTTCGCCAAGGGGGCAGCACCATCACGCAGCAGGTGGCGAAGGCCTACCTCTCACCGGAGCGGACGATCCAGCGCAAGCTCAAAGAGCTCGTGCTCGCACGGCGCATCGAATCGCGCTACTCGAAGGACGAAATCCTCTACCTGTATCTCAATCACATCTTCCTCGGCAGCCAAGCCTACGGAGTCAAGGCCGCGGCAAAGGTCTACTTCGGCCGGGCGCTCGGGGAACTCACCCCGGCCCAGATGGCCACTCTTGCGGGCCTGGCGCGCGCCCCCTCGCGCTACGCCCCGCGGGCGAACCCCGCTGCCGCGCTTCGCCGACGCAATCAAGTCCTGAAGAGCATGCTCGAGGCCGGCTTTCTGGCTCGCCCGGCCCACGACGCGGCCGTCGCGGAGCCCTTGCGCGTGGTGAGCGAGGAGCACGCCGAACCACTGCCGTGGACGCAAGCGTCGCACTTCGTGGAGCACGTGAAGCGGCTAATCGGCGAGCGATGGGGCCGCGACCGGCTGCCTCGCGCGGGCTGGTCGGTGAGCACCACGATAGATCTTCCGCTACAGGAGCTGGCGCAGCAGCGGGTGTGGACCTCGTTGCGCGAGCTGGACAAGCGTCAGGGTTATCGCGGACCTATTATGCGCACACACACCCAGCGGCAGCGCCGTGACCTGCTGCGCCGGGCCGATGCGATCTACGCGCTCGACCAGTTGGTGGTGGACCGCCCCTACGCGGCCCTCATCGAGAGCGTGGCGGCGGGCGCTGCCCGAGGGCGCATCGGGAGTCGCCGCCGAATCACGATCCCTCTGTCTCTCATGGCGTGGGCTGCGCCGTACTCGCGCACCGACGCGGAGAACGATCGCACCATCTCCGCCGCGGGCGAGGCGTTGCGGCCGGGGGATGTCGTGTGGGTCGTGTCGCCCCCGCGGTGGCTACGCCGCCGGGACTGGGGTTCGCGGCGCGAGGCGGAAACGAGCATGGCCCTCGACCAGCTCCCGCGGGTCGAGGGAGCGCTCTATCTCTATGACCACCAGAGCGGCTATGCCCTCGCCATGGTCGGTGGGCTGGACGTCGACCGCAGCAGCTTCAACCGCGCGGTGCAGGCCTGCCGGCAACCCGGAAGCGTCTACAAGCCAGTCTTCTACTCGCTGGCCATGGACAGCGACAAGTTCTCCATGGCCACGATCCTTCAAGACAAGCCCTACGTCCCCGAACCGGGGGAGGACTGGAACCCGCAGAACATCCACGGAACGCTGGACGGCCGGGTGACCTTGCACATGTCGCTCGTGCGGTCCCTGAACCTGCCCGCGATCCAGCTGCTCAACCGCGTCGGAGCCAAGGAGACGGCGCGATGGGCGCGGAGACTGGGCTTCACCACGCCGATCCACGCCGACAGGGCGCTGGCCCTCGGCGCGAGCTGCGTTCGCGTGGACGAGCTCACCCGCGCCTTCGCCACCTTCGCGCGGGGCGGGACCCAGATGGATCCGGTCTACGTGCGCCAAATCCGGAGCCGGAACGACGAGGTCCTCGAAGACCACACGGCACCCGAGGACCCGGTGCTCGGCGAGGGGGACCGCCTCGATCGGCTCTGGGCGCAGAGCGGGACGGCGCGCCCCCAGGTCATCGACCGCCGCACCGCCTTCCTGACGGCGCGACTGCTCCGCGACGCGGTCCTGCACGGTATCGCCGCGCGCTGCCAGATCGTGCCCGCCCCGACGGGCGGGAAGGGCGGCACCAGCAGCGACACCATGGACGTCTGGTTCTCGGGCTTCACCTCCCAGTGGGCGGCTACCGCGTGGATCGGCGACGACAGCTACCAGCGGCCGCTCGGCGAGAAGGAAGCGAGCTACACCACGGCGATTCCGATGTGGGCCAACTTCATGCGCGATGCGGTGGGGAAGCGTCCACACAAGGAGGTCCCGGCCACGGTCCCGCCGGGCCTGAAGGCCGCGGTGATCGACTTCGCGTCGGGGGGCCCGCCCAAGCCCGGCCAGAAGAGCGTGCGCATCTACTACCGTCCCGGGAGCTTCCAGCCGGGAGAGACGCCGCAGCCCGAAGGATAGGAACCCGTCACCGACCCGGCGATCAGATGTCCAGGTCGTCGAGGGGGTTCTTGGAGACCTTCTTCTTCTTGCTGCCCGAGCCGCTGGCAGGCTCGCCACCGGCCTTGCCCTTGCCGCCCCCGGAGGCGCCGCCGCCCGAGCCCGACGAGCCGGCGGCGGGGCCGCTCGAGTCCGACTTGACGGGGACGTTGTGCCCCTTGCCGGTAATCTGGTCCACGACGTCCTCGTTCTCGTCTCCCTTGTTCTCTCCACCCCCCTTGGTGACGGCGTCGACCAGCGGGTCGCCGTAGCTCTTCTTCGGGCTGAACTGCTTCCGACCGTCCTGCACGCCGGCGAGCTCCTGCCGGTCGGTGAGCACGAGACAAAAGTTCCCGTAGAAGCCCGTGTTGTCGATGGCGCGCATCATCGTCCGCCCCGACGCCGGCCATTCCATGTGGTCCATCACCGAGTCGCCCTTGATGGTCGTGCTGTACTTCCGCTCGGCGCGACCAAAGCGGTTCTCCATCGCGGCGGCGAAGTCCTCGAAGCCCTTGCCGTGGTACAGGTCGGAGTTGAAGGCGATGTACACCTTCCACAACCGATCGAAGTGGAAGAAGTAAAAGCGCCGATCCTCCCGGCCCCAGCGCACGAGCATCGACTCGTTGTTCTTGTGGGCAAACTCCTTCTCGACGAGGGACACGTCCCACGGCGTTCGCTTGCCGAGGAAGTGGATCCGCGAGGCCTGCAGCTCCTTGATCTTCTCCATCATCTCGCGACGCAGCTTGTCGTGTTCGAGCGCGTCCTTCGTCTTCTTCAGCCGAGGCTCGTAGTCCAGCCGGATCTGCTTTTCCAGCGTTCCAATGACTTGATTGGCGGTGATGCCCCACTTGAAAGGAGCCATCAGCTTCTCGACGGCCACCCGCTGCTTCTCCGTCGCCACCGCCGGCGGCTTGGCTGCCTTGGCCTTCTTGGCCTTCTTTCGCGCGCCATCGGCGGGCTGCCACAACAGCGCACTCGCAAGGATCAGCGCCAAGGGGAAACGGAATTTCATCGGCGTTCCTCCACCGGTTCGACGGCGCCGTCTGGGCGACGCGCTCTGGACACCAACGAGGTATCGCAACGTAACGATATCGCCAGGTAGCTTATCACTCCGCCTCGAGCGGAACAATGCGCCGAGGCGGCTGGCGGGAGAAAGGCGCTCGGAGTCTGTCCGACGAGGGGCGAGACCGTCAGTCCACGCGATCGGCGTGCGAGCTCCGAGCCTCCGGGGCGGAGGAGCGGCGTCCCTCGGCGGCCCGCTCTTCGGGGCCGCCGACCTTGGGCGAAGACACCTTCTTGTCCCGGCCCAGGATCACCGCCGGCGGCAGCCCGCGAGCGGGAATGGGCTCTTCGGCGTCGGAGTGCTGATGCTCGCGCTCCTGTTCCTGAACCTTGGGCGCCTCGGGCAGGGCCGCGGTGACTCGCCGCCCACGGGCCGCGTCGCGCTCCCCTTTCAGCACCTCGTAGGCGTCCTTGGCGTAGCGGGCCGGCTCGCCCGAGCCCGAGTAGTCCACCCAGAAGGCGCGCTTCTCGCGCACGTCCATGTGCACGAAGGGCGAATTCGGATAGTAGCCCACGCCCACCGCCTCGAGGTTGGCCAGCAGGTAGTCCCGCAGCTTGCGGTTGCTGAGCCCCTCCACGCGGAAGTCCACGGCCTCGCCTCTCGTGTGGTGACTCGTCTTCAGGGCGGCGACCTTCTTGTGGCGAAACCCGCTGTAGACGTAGATCGTGCGCCCCGGAAAGGCGCGAGACACTCGGTGCAGGTTGGCCAGGAGCCGCGGGTTCATCTTGTGGCGGCGCCCGGTCCGCACGCACCGCAGGAACCGCGTCAGTCGCTGCAAAGCTGGGCGCGTGACGCGTCCCTTGCGATCGTAGAGCTGGACGGTGAGCTTTTCGCGGTGGTTCAGGTGTTCGAGCTCCATCGGCGGCGGAGCCTTCTTGAGCTTGACGCGCCGGCGCCCCTTGGAGCGGGGAGCGCGCGACGCATGGCCCGCGCTCGCTGCCAGCCCTTCGGTCGACCTTCCCGCCAGGGCGCCGTCCCCGAGCTCGATCGCCCCCGCAATCAAGAGGGCCGCCACCCCGACGCCATAGACCTTTGCCCGCCGCATGGCCCCAATGGTTACGTCAGGGGGGCCCGACCTGTCAATTTTCTGCGGTGGGGCGCGTGCGGGCGGCCAAGTCTGCGAGGATGTTGAGGGCTTCCAGCGGGGTGAGGCGGTTGACGTCGAGCTGCCGGAGCTCCCGCTCCACCTCGGACCCCGCCGAGGCGGGGGCGCGTGCGGGTCCGCCCGAAGGGCAGGCCCCGGCGGCGAAGAGCGCGAGCTGATCGGACACCGTCTCGGCGACCCGGCCCTGCAGCGGGAGATCGTCGACCACGACCTTCCCTTCGAGCGCCGCGAGCACCTGGCGGGCCCGCGCGACCACCTCGGGCCGCAGCCCGGCAAGCCGCGCTACCTCGATCCCGTACGAGCGGCTCGCCCCCCCGGGAACGAGGCGCCGCAGGAAAACCACCCGGTCGTTCCATTGCTCCACCGCCACAGACAGGTTCACGGCGTGGGGCTTGACCCGCGGCAGCAGGCAGAGCTCGTGGTAGTGGGTTGCGAAGAGCGAGCGGGCGCGGATCTCGTCGTGCAGAAACTCCGCCACGGCCCAGGCGATGCTGAGCCCGTCGTAGGTCGAGGTCCCGCGGCCGATCTCGTCCAGCACCACGAGGCTGCGAGGGGTCGCGTGCCGGAGGATGGCGGCCGTTTCCCGCATCTCCACCATGAAGGTGCTCTCGCCTCGCGCGAGGTTGTCCCCCGCACCGACGCGGGTGAAGACGCGGTCGACGACGCCCAGTCGCGCGCTCCGACAGGGCACGAACGACCCCACCTGCCCCATGATCACCGCGAGAGCCACCTGACGCAGCGCTGTGGACTTGCCGGCCATGTTGGGGCCCGTGATGATGAGCAGCCGCTCTCCCTCGGCGTCGAGCGAGATGTCGTTCGGCACGTACTCGCCGACCGGTAGCGCGGCCTCCACCACCGGGTGGCGCGCGTCCTTCAGTTCCAGCAGCGTGCCGTCGTCAATCTCGGGGCGTACGTAGTCGCGTCGCTCCGCCAGCTCGGCCAGGGCGCAGAGCACGTCGAGGAGGGCCACGCGTTCGGCGACCGCCGTGAGCCGCCGCTCCTGCCGGGCCACTGCGCCGCGGAGCTCCTCGAAGAGCTGTCGTTCGAGCGCCCCCCGACGTTCCTCGGCGGTCAGGAGGCGGGCCTCGTAATCGGCCAGCTCCGCCGTCACGAAGCGCTCCGCGTTCGCCACCGTCTGCTTGCGCTGGTAGTCGTGCGGAACATTCTTGAGGTTCGCGCGCGTGACCTCGATGTAGTAGCCGAAGACCTTGTTGTAGCGCACCTTCAGGGACTGGATGCCGGTCCGCTCCCGCTCCCGCGCCTCGACCGCTATGAGCTCCGCCTTCCCCCCTTCGCACAGGTGGACGAGCGCGTCGAGCTCCGCGTTGACGCCCGGCCGTACAAGTCCCCCCTCCCCGGTGGCGATCGGAGGATCGTCGACCAGCGTCGAGCCGATCCGCCCGGCGAGGTCCTCGAGGTGGTCCTCGGGCAGACGCAGCGGCTCCGGCAGCTCGCGCGCCAGGTCCTGCGCGACGCCCTCCCGCAGCAGCCGACCGAGCTCAGGGAGCTGCCCGAGCGAGAGCCCCAGCCGGCCCAGCTCTCGCGGGGTGGCCTGCTCGACGACGACGCGGGCCGTCAGCCGTTCCAGGTCGTAGATCTCGCGCAAGCGGCGGCGCAGCTCCTGCCGCAGCTCGCGTCGCTCGAGAAGGAGCTCGACCGCGTCGTGGCGTCGTCGAATCGCGCCCACGTCGAGAAGCGGCGAGGCGAGTTCGCGTCGCAGCGCGCGACCGCCCATCGCGGTCAGGGTGAGGTCCATGATCGAGAGGAGGGATCCCTCGCGGCGCCGCTCCAGATTCGATTCGAAGATCTCCAGATGGCGCAGGGCCGCCTCGTCGAGCTGGAGGTGCTCCCGCGGCCGGTAGGGGAGCAACCGGCAGCTCGGCAGCGAGTAGCCGGGCAGGCTCCGCGCCGCGTAGCGCAGCGCTGCGGCTGCTGCCCCTCGCCCGACGGACATGCCGGTGGCGCTGGTCTCGTGCCACGAGGCGCCACATCGGTCGTCCAGCAGCGCCGCATCGGTTGCCGGATCGCCGAATAGGGAGGTCGTCTCCTCCTCACGCGTCCCGGGCGCCACGGACCGCGCGGCTCGGACCAGCGGCGCGAGCCCCGGGGCGTAGAGGAGCTCTTTCGGGCGCAGGCGGCCGAGTTCGTCCAGCAAGGCGGTATCGCCTTCGAGCTCGGTGACGCGGAGCTCGAAGGTGGACAGGTCGAGCGCCGCCAGGCCGTAGCCACCTGCCGCACCGCTCAGCACGACGAGGTAGTTGTTGGTCTTGGCATCGAGGTGGTCGGCGTCGAGGATCAGGCCCGGGGTCATTACCTGGGTCACCTGCCGTCGAACGATGCCGCGCGCGAGGCGGGGATCCTCGATCTGGTCGCACACGGCGACCTTGTGGCCGAGGTCCAGGAGCTTGCGGGCGTACCCCTTCGCCGCGTGAATCGGCACCCCGCACATCGGCACCGGGTCGTCCTTGTTCTTGTCGCGACTCGTGAGCGTCAGCTCGAGAGCCTGCGACGCGAGGACCGCGTCCTCGAAAAACATCTCGTAGAAATCACCGAGCTGGAAGAAGACCACCGCGTCGGGGTGCTGGCCTTTGATCTCCAGGTACTGCCGCATGAGCGGCGTCTCGGGTGCGCTGGCGGCCATGGACCCGCGGATCTACAGCGGGGTGGCGTCGACTGTAAAGAGGAAGGGTCGTCGACCGCGGGCCGAGGGCGCCGGCGGGAGGCGGTCACATCGCGTGCCGCGTGACGTACGCGATGTGGTTCTGGGTCTTCTCGAAGGTCTGTTTCGCCGTCATCGCCGCGTCCCAGGAGCTGAAGTTACCGAGGCGGACGCGATACCACACCCCACGGCCGGGAATGCGCGCCGGGATGATCTGCGGACTCAGCCCCGCCTTGCGGAGCTTCTGGCTGAACTGGTCCGCCTCGCCACGCTCCTGGAAGGAGCTGAGCTGCAGCGTGTAGTGTCCATCGCCCGACTTCGAGGCCGCCTGAAGCTCCTCGGGAGCCGCGGTCTTGCCTTTTGCCGCCGGCGCGCCCTTGAGCCGCCCCTCGCGCCGCGAGGCGACCTCGGCGGTCTTCCCCTTCGCAACCGGCTTTTCGGCCGGGTCGGTCTCACCCTTCTTCGCCTTGCGCACGGTCTCCCGCTCCGGCTCGCGCTCTTCCGACGCAGCGGCGGCCACGGGTGCTGGCGCCTTCTTCTCCCCCGCCTCCTCTGAGACCCCCTTGGGCCTTCTGCCCTTGTTCCCCGCAGCGCCCTTCCCTTCCCCGAGCGCCTCGGGAAAGCTCAAGCGGTCGTCGGGGTTCTCCTGGCTGCCGAGTTGATCGAGCAACGCCAGGGGATCGGCCGCCTGCGGCTTCGGGGCCGGAGGGGCGAGGCGCTTTCCCACGAGCACCCCGAGCGCGAAGACCAGTCCCACGACGACAGCGCTCGAGAAGAAGAGAAGGAAGACGTGGCGGTTGTCGAGAGAGAGCTGATAGCGATCGCGCCACCGCTTCTGGTCCTGCATGACGGCTCCTGCATCCCGCGCTGTACTCATCCTGGCGCGAGAGCCCATTCGGGGTTTTGTCGACGAGATCGATGCTAGGCAGGAGGAGTAGCGCGAGCAACTTTTCTGACGGCAGCAAAGCGCGCGAGCTGCGCGTTGGGCGAGGCGCCGGGCGTAGCAGTGTGACTCGGCGTGCTAGCGCACGACGAAGCTGGAGTTCAACTCCATGGTGAGCTGGTCAAACCGAACGACCTGGCCGCGCGTCCCCGAGCTGCCTGGTCGGTCCCCCATGTCCACCACGTAGACCTGCCCGTCGGGGCCGGGAAGGATCGCCGCCGGCAGCGACAGGGTGGACGACGCGCCGGCCGCCACCATCCGCGCATAACCGCTGCCAACCTGCACGCGGATCGTGAGGCCCCGCTCGGGCATCGGATGCGCCTCGACCGCCGGCGCACCGACGCCGGCATCCACGCGGCTGACCACCGTGCTCCTCGTGGCCAGGTGGCCTAGCCCGAGGCTCAGCCAGAGGTCCGGATTCGCGTAACGCACCACCGTCGCAGGTCCGGGCTCGGGGGGGTTGAGCAGCCGGCCGGTCGTCCCCTCCTTCTCGACGAACCCACCGTACCCCGTCGCCACGCGCTCGAAACACGGGTTGGGCGCGGGGTCCGCAAGAGGCGTCACAGACTGCTCGCACCGCGGTCCCGCAATGACGGGATAGGTCGGGAGGCCGAGAGGGATACGGTCCGCGTACAGCACGCTCCGCGACGCATCGGCACGGCACTCCCCCGTAAGGCTGTCGGCGATCGAACGGCGATAGCCGCCGACCAGGAAGCTGCGCCCCGCACGCACCTCGTACCGCACGACCTGCGTGAAGCAGGGGCTCGTGCGAACGCAAACGTCGCGCCGCCCGGGTAGCCGCGAGCAAACCAGGCCGCGGTCCCGGCACGACTTCTGGGTCGCCGACGGGCTGGGGAGGCGGCATTCGGCGTAGGGCGAGCCGCAGTCGCGGTCCGTCTCGCACGTCGCGGGGAGCTGCTTCGTCGCCGAGCAATCCTCGTCGCGCTTGCACGCGCCACCCACCTCCAGCGGCGGCGGACTGGACGCGCACACCTTCGCCGATCCGTCGAGCGGGGAGAGACACTGGCCGACGCCACCACAATCCTTGTCGCTGTCGCACCCAGGTCGAAAGCATTCGCCGCGTCGGATGGACAGCTCGGGACGCCCCGGCACCGAGCGATCCGCCAGCGCGCAGTAGTGGCCGTCCTGGCAATCGCGATTCTCTTTGCACCCGCCGTCGAGCTGCGGCCTCTGGCGCACGACGACCTGCGGCTCCACTGGGAGGAGGTCGAGAGCAAGCTGCGTCTGACTGGCCCGAACGACGCGGTATTCACGCTTCCCCTGCAGAAAGGGGCTGCACTGCCGGAAGAGGTCATCGGCGCGGCTCGCGTCGAAGCAGAGCCCGAACTCAGCCTGCTGCGCCACGGGCTTGCGGCAAAGTTGACCGAGGCCGCAATCCTCGTCGGCCTTGCAGCCCACGAGCGTCACGATGTCGCCGTGCCGCACGATCCGCCCGCCCTCGAGCTCTCGCCCCTCCACCCCGGCCTGACAGAGCGCTCCGCCCGGATCGGCCAGCGCGAGCTCGGGCCCATTGAGACGAAGCTGCCCGCTGACGCGGTCCACGAGCCGGTCCTCGTAGACCAGGCTCCAGTCGCTGCTCATCGGCTCACCGACGCCGCGGAGGTAGATACCCTGCCCCGGAAGGCTCTGTCCGTTGGTTTCGCTGACGATGACCGGCACTGGCTTTCCCGACGCCCCGCTGATCGCCACCACGCCGGCGTCGGGGACTCCCTCGACCCTGCCCTGCAGTTCGTTGCGCACGCGATGTGGAAGACGGCTCGCGGCCACCGCGGCGCTCGGCCCCGGGACGAAGTTCTCGTCCTCGATGTCCACCACGTAGACGTTGCCGTCGGAGGTCGCGACGAGAGCGAAGACGCCCCGCAGCGGTGCCTTGTAGGGCCCTCCGTCCACACCACCGTCGAGCGGCCTGCGGGGGACCTGCAGGAAAGAGAGCGCCTGCGGGATGCGGCTGCCGAAGCGCAGTCCCGGACCCGTGGCGGTGACCCTACGCGGCGGAGTCTCTGCCGCACCGGCGACGAAACACCGCGCTCGCGGCAAGGGAACGCCACCGTCCTGCACCTTCGCCAGGTCCAGGTTGGTCTCGCACTCACGCTCCAGGTCCGTCGAGACCACCCGCACCGAACGGTCGCGCGTGGCGACGTACAGGAACCGACCGAGGGCGCGCGTGGGAGGGCTCAGCGCGAGGAGGCCGCTCTCGGCGCCGGCCCCCGACAGCAGGATGCGACGGGGGCGCTCGAAGGCCCCGCTCCCGGGGTTCACGTCCACTGCCGTCACGAAGTTCGCGCCCGCCGACGAGACGAAGAGCCGCTCTCCCGTCTCCACCAGGGCGAGCGTGAACGGCAACACACCTCCCGGCGAGGTCTGGGGGAGCGCCACCGCTCCACCGTCGGACGGCGCGCCGCGATCCGACCCTGCGCCGCGGTCCGACGCGGAGACGCCCGCGTCCCGCCGCGCATCGAGGGCGGAGAGGTCCCGCGCTCCACCCTCGAGCCGTGCGGCATCCCTATCGCCAGCAGCGGCATCCTTCGGGGCCGCATCCCGCAGACCGTCCCCGGACGCTCCGTCCCGCGGCGTCGCGTCGACCGCGCGAGCGTCGGGGACGCGCGCCTCCGCGCCCGCCGCGTCCCGCTTCGCGGCATCGGCCGCCGTCGCATCGCGGGGGGCGGGGCCGTCCGCCGCGGCATCCGGCCGACCAGTCTCCCCGCGCAGCGCGCACTCGGCTGGGCAGACGGGGTCGAGCGTCTCCGTGTACCCGTCCTTGCCGAAGACGAGCCCACGCACGAGCTCACCCGTGCGGAGGTCGATCTCCGCGAGGAGCTGGCAGCGCGGGAAGGTCACGTAGGCGCGATAGGGGGCGACGACCGGACATTGGGCGTCCCCTTTGGCGGGCACCGACCCGGGAACGATCGCCAGCGACTGCGGGCGCGCGCGCAGCGGACCTCTGCGGGTGCGCGGCGTGATGCGGGAGACCAGGCTCGACGCGGGCGCCCTGCGTTCACCGGCCGCCTGCTGCAGCACGGCGGGCACGTCGATCACCGCCAGGTCGCACGACCCGGAGTTGGCCGAGACCACGCGGCATCCGTCGGCCGTGGACTTCAGCTCCGTGGGCAGGTCTCCGACGGGGACGAAGCCGTAGCCCGGGCTCTGCGGCTCGAGGTCCACGAGAGGCTCCCCCGTCCCTCCCGCGCGAAAGACGGCCACGTCGCCGCGCGCGACGTTGGCGACGAAACCATACAGAGATCCTCGCGGCGTTCCCCCCGCGGGGGCCACGCACTCGGAGCTCGTCAAGGCCGTCGTGACCCCCGCGTCCCCCACCCGCGCCGCACACGCGAAGGCCAGCGCACCCGGGCGGTTCAGGTTGCGCGTGGTGGTCACGACCTGCTCCTCGGCACAGGCCGCTGCGCAGGTCAGCGCCAGAAGGAGCGGTGCCGCGGCAGCGCGGCTGCGCGGTACTGCGTCGCTGTTCCCGTTCACGGGCATCCGATTCGACTCGCTCACTTCTCGACGATTCGCCGCACGAGGCCGATGCGGAGCATCATCTGCAGGTAGGTCCGGTGCGACGGGTCCAGGTCGATGACCCCGACCGTGTTGTCCGCAAAGTTCGCGATGAAGGCCCGCCGGCGCGCGGGGTCGAGCTCGAGAGCGTTCGGACCACGGCCGGTCGGAATGCGGCCGACGAGCTTCCCAAGCCCCACATCGACGACGAAGATCTCGGCGTCGCGGAAGCAGACCACGAAAGCCAGACGAGCCGTCGGGTCGCCTGGCCGAGCGGGATCGGCGCCGAGTCGCAGGAGCGATGGCTCGGAGCAGACCTCCACTTCCCACAAGGGCTCGAACGGTCGGTCGGGCAAGCGCTCGTTTCGCTCGAGAGCGATGAGCGACGGAGGCGCCCGATTGACGACGAAGAGCTGCGTGCCGCCAGGCCCGACCGCCACGCCGCGCAGGTCGTTCCCCGGGGCGGCGACCCCGAGGCCCTGTCGGGGCGTGGGCACGATGTCCAGGTCTCCGCGAATGACGAAAGAGCCAAGGACGCTGTCCACGCGGCTGCTCACCAGCACCGGGCTTCCCGCGTCGCCGGGGACGGTCGCCGCCAGGTTGAAGCCTCCCCGCACGGACCCCGACGAGGTGAAGAACCCGCCCACCTGGTCGCGGAACTCCACCCCGCTCGGCGTGGAGGCGAAATAGGAGACCTCGCCCCCGGCGAGGTGCGCCAGGTACACGTGGTTCAGCGGCGGCGCCTCGAGGCAGCAGTCGCGCGGCGTGGCAGCGTTCGGGTCGCAGCGCCGTGCCGCCGCGCCGCAGGTGCAGCTCATGGCCGTGCCACCGTCCCGACAGGTACGTCGCCCCCCCTTGGCGTCGATGTGCACCGCCGCGAGCTCGTTGACGTAGATGCCAAAGGGCTCCGTTGCCAGGTCACGCTGCAGCCGGTCCGAGAACTTCACCCGGTAGGGTGCGGCGCAATCCCAAGCGGGGCAGTCGGTCTTACCGGCCTGGCCGCAGCCCGTATCGGGGCTATCGTCGCAGCGCAGGTCCACCCCACCGCCGGCGAGCTCCGTAATCCTGGCCCACAAGAGGTAGTTCTGGCCGCGCACGGGCACGAAGAGGCGTTCGCCATCGCTCGTGACGCGGACCTCGGAGGGGAAGTCGCCGATCCGAAGGGTCGCGCCCGCCTGAACGAACTGCGCCTCCGGGCACTCCCAGCGGCTACTCTCGACGCGATCTGGCCGGCAATCGAGCCGTTTCGACTCCGTGAGCGCCCCGACCTGGCTCAGGTCCGCCGGCAGCGCGCGAAGGTCGAGGGCCATCAGCGTGCCCCCGTTGTAGCGCAGGTCGGCGTTCGAGTTCGTCACGTAGAGCACCGGGCGCCTGGGGTCCATGGCCAGCCCGGTCGGGAAATAGAAGGTATCGCGGCTGGGCGTAACGCCGGGATTCTCGGTAGCGCAGCCGCTCGTGCCGACGGTGCCGAGGAGCAGAACGCCCAGGAGGCAGACGAGAACGGGATGGAGGGACGAGAGGCGCACCAGGTGACCTTTTCCGTCTTGGACACGCCAGGCCATCCCCGGCGTTGCTCGACGGCAAGCGACCGTCGCGTACCCTAGCCGAGGGGCGCCCGGTGTTCAAGCGGCGAGCGAGGGGGCAGTGTGAGGGAACTCCTCGGGGCTACGCGCGCTCGGCGAGGGCGGCCTGTGCGGCCGCCAGCCGCGCCACCGGGACCCGGAACGCCGAGCAGCTGACGTAGTCGAATCCGAGGCGGTGGCAGAAGCCGACCGACTCCGGCTCGCCTCCGTGTTCACCGCAGATGCCCACCTTGAGCGTGCTTCGCACCCCGCGCCCCTTGCGCACCGCCAGCTCCATGAGCTGTCCCATCCCCTCCTGATCGATGCTCACGAAGGGGTCTACCTTGTAGATCCCGCTCTCGATGTAGGAGGGCAGGAAGCGCCCGCCATCGTCACGCGAGATCCCGTAGGTCGTCTGGGTCAGGTCGTTCGTGCCGAACGAGAAGAACTCGGCGTGCTGCGCCAGGCCGTCGGCGACGAGGCAGGCTCGCGGAAGCTCGATCATCGTGCCCACCTGGTACTGCACCTGGACGCGCTGCTCGGCCATCGTCTTCTGCGCGATGCTATCCACGAGCTCGCGCATGATCTTCATCTCGGTGACGTGTCCCGTGAGCGGAATCATGATCTCCGGGTGAACGGCCACGCCCTCGCGCTGCATCGTGCACGCAGCCTCGAGAATCGCCTGCACCTGCATGCCGTAGATCTCGGGATAGGTGATTCCGAGCCGGCAGCCGCGATGTCCCAGCATCGGGTTGAACTCGTGCAGCGCGTGATTGCGATGCTCGAGCTCCTCAACCGTGATCTTCATCTCCTGCGCGAGCTGCTCCATGTCCTCGCGCTTCTGCGGCAGGAACTCGTGCAACGGGGGATCGAGGAGCCGAACGGTGACCGGACGCCCCGCCATGGCGCGGAAGATCCCCTCGAAGTCCTGCCGCTGCATCGGCTGGAGCTTCGCGAGCGCGGCGCGTCGCCCGGCCTCGTCGTCCGCCAGGATCATCTGGCGCACGGCCTGGATCCGGTCGCCGCCGAAGAACATGTGCTCGGTGCGGCAGAGGCCGATGCCCTCCGCACCGAAGGCGATGGACTGCTGCGCCTGGTCGGGCTGATCGGCGTTCGCACGCACCTTCAGACGCCGGAACTCGTCGGCCCACGCCATCAGCTTGGCGAAGCGCTGGTACTTCGCGGACGCCTCCGGCTTAAGCGTGCGCTCGATCGTGACCTGCAAGATCTCCGACGGCTGCGTCTGGATCTTCCCTTCGATCACCTCGCCGGTCGTACCGTCGATGGAGAGCCAGTCCCCCTCCTTCAGCGTGCGCCCCCCGACGGTCAGCTTCCCCTGGGCGTAGCTGATCTCGAGGGCCGTGCACCCCGCGACGCACACCTTGCCCATCTGCCGCGCCACGAGCGCCGCGTGGGAGGTCATGCCGCCCTGCGCCGTGAGGATCCCCTGGGCCGCGTTCATCCCGGCGATGTCCTCGGGACTCGTCTCGATGCGGACGAGGAGCACGCGCTCCCCCTTCCGTGCCCACGCCACGGCGTCGGGTGCCGAAAAGACGATGCGCCCCGTCGCGGCCCCCGGCCCCGCGGGCAGCCCCTTCGCCAGAACCCGCCCCGCGGTGTGAGCGTCGCGCTTGGCCTGCTCGTCGAACTCCGGCGCGAGGAGCTGCGTGAGCTGCTCCGGCTCGATGCGCTGGATGGCGCGGCGGGCGTCGATGATCCCCTCCTCCACCATCTCGACGGCGATGCGAACGGCGGCCACGCCGGTGCGCTTGCCGGTGCGCGTCTGCAGCATCCAGAGGCGCCCTTCCTCGACGGTGAACTCCATGTCCTGCATGTCTTTGTAGTGGCGCTCGAGCCGGCCGTAGATCTCGACCAGCTCCGCGTAGGGCTTCGGCATCAAGCCCTTGAGCTGCTCGATCGGCTGGGGGGTCCGGATCCCCGCCACCACGTCCTCGCCCTGCGCGTTCACCAGGAACTCGCCGTAGAAGACCTTCTCTCCCGTCGCCGGGTCACGCGTGAAGGCGACGCCCGTCCCCGAGGTCTCTCCCGTGTTGCCGAAGACCATGGCCTGCACGTTGACTGCCGTGCCCCAGTCGTCGGGGATCTTGTACATCCGGCGGTACTCGATGGCCCGCTTGTTGTTCCACGAACCGAAGACCGCCCCCACCGCGCCCCAGAGCTGCTCGATCGGATCCTCGGGAAAGTCGCGACCGATGCGCCGCTTGATCTCCGACTTGAAGCGGAGAACGAGGTCCTTCAGGTCCTCCGCCTCCAGCTCGCTGTCGAAGCGAACGCCCCGTTCGCGCTTCTTCTCGTGAAGGATGACCTCGAAGGGATCCTCCTCTCCCTTGGCCTCGGGCTTCAGGCCGAGCACAACGTCGCCGTACATGGCCACGAAGCGCCGGTAGCTGTCGTAGGCGAAGCGGGCGTTGCCCGTGCGCGCGACCAGCGCCTCGACCGTGGTGTCGTTCAGTCCGAGGTTGAGGACCGTGTCCATCATCCCCGGCATCGAGGAGCGTGCCCCCGACCGCACGGAGACGAGGAGCGGGTTTTTGGCGTCGCCGAAGCGCTTGCCGATGATCCCCTCGACGAAGGCCATCGCGCGCTCGACGGAGGGACGGAGCTCCGGCGGGTACTTCTGCCCGTGCGCATAGTAATAGGTGCAGAGCTCGGTGGTGATGGTGAACCCGGGAGGAACCGGAATCCCGAGGTTCGTCATCTCGGCCAGGTTCGCCCCCTTGCCGCCGAGAAGGTTCTTCATCTCCGCGCTGCCCTCCGCCTTGCCCGCTCCGAACGTGTAGACGTACTGAGTCGTGCCCATGCGCTCCTCCTGGCCTTGTGAGAGGCCGGAAGTAAAGCACCGGCCGATCGAGGCTGTCAACGGCCCGCCAGTTGCGTGATGAACGCGAGAGACTTGAGCTCGCCGGTCAGGTGCTGGCGCACGACGTGGAGCATCAGCTCCCTCGCGCCACGGGCGGCCGAAGCCTCAGGCTGCAGCCGGGCCGCCGCCTCCGCGGGAGCACGCCGCAGCGCACGGAGAAGGGACAGCGCAGCACCCGGCACCTGCAGGCCCTCGCCGCTGCAGCGACCGCAAACGACGCCCCCCTGCCGGAGGCTGAAAGCGACCGGCTCCTCCTCGGCCGCGCCGCCGCACACGGTGCAGGCCTCGAGCTCCGGCGCGACGCCGAGCGCCTCGAGGAGCCGGAGCTCGTAGCAGCGCAGCAGGGTCGGCGAGGGCGGGCGCCCCTCGAAGGCTCGTAGCACCTCGAGGACCAGCGCGAACACCTCCGGCTCGGGCACACCGGGGGGAGAGAGCTCCCGCGCGAGCTCCAGAACGTAGCTGCCGTGGGCCAGCTTGACCACGTCGCCCGCGATCCCCCGCCCCAGGTCCTCCAGGCTCTCGAAGCGCTCGACGCTCCAGAGCTCGCCACGGCGTGGGGTCTTGAGCGCCGCCTCCCCCAGCACGAAGGGACCCAGCGCGCCGCCGAAGCGCCGCCGACTGCTGCGCGCCCCCCGGGCGAGGGCCGAGACCTTTCCCGGCCCTTCGCAGATCAGGGTGCACACACGGTCCGCCTCGCCGTAGTCCACGAGTCGCGCGACCAGGGCGCGCGTGATGACCGGGCCCGGCATCGGGTGGCCTACCGGACGACGAACAGGGTGACGATGAGCAGGTAGAGCAGCAGGCCCGTCAGGTCGACGGAGATGGTGACGAACGGGCCGGTAGCCAGCGTCGGATCGAGGCGGATCCGCGCGAATAGGACGGGCAGCAGCGCCCCCAGGGTCGCCGCCGAGGTCACCGCCGCCGCGACCCCCGCCCCCAGGATGACCTCGGCCAGCGGCACCGACGAGAGCAGCGGGGCTCTGAGCTTCCAGACCCACGTGAAGAGGCTCACGACACCACCGCACACGAGCCCGAGGAGGAGGCCCGCCAGTGCCTGCTTGAAGACCTGCGAGGCGAGCGCGCGTCCCTGGATCCCCTGCCCCAGACTCTGGTTCACGATCGTCGCGCTCTGACGGCCGCTGACGCCGGCGAGGGCCAGCACGAGAGGAAGGAAGAAGACCATGGGCAGGTAGGCGCGAAGGCTCGGCCCGTAGGTGGCGAGCAGGAGCGCCCCCACCGCCCCGCCGGTGCAGGTCGCGAGAAGCCACGGGAAGCGGGCCCACAGGGACTGCCACATGGTCTGGGGCTTGCCGGCCTGCGGCCCGGCGCCGGCCATCCGCAGGATGTCTTCCGCCGCCTCTTCGTGGAGCACGTCGATCACGTCGTCGAGCGTGACGATTCCGAGCAGCTTGTTCGCCGGGTCCACGACCGGGATCGCGAGGAGTCCGTAGCGCGAGGCGAGCTTGGCCACTTCCTCCTGGTGCACGTCGGTCTGGATGCTGATCACGTCCGACGTCATGAGGCTCACGAGCCGCGTATCCGGACGATTGGTCACGAGCTGCCGCAGCGAGACGACGCCCTGGAGCTGGCCGTGCTCGTTGACGACATACACGTAGAAGACCATCTCGATCGCCGTGTCCATCCGCTGCAGCTGCTCGATGGCCTCCCGGACGGTGATGTTCTGGTCTAGCGCCAGAAAGCGCGGATTCATGATCCCGCCCGCAGTGGCCGAGTCGTAACGGCTGAGGTCCTCGACCTCGCTGCGCTCGGAGCCGCGCATCCCCTTCAGGAGGTCGTCGGCCGACTCGTTGGGCAGGTGTTCCAGGATGTCCGACACGTCGTCGGGAGCGATGCGGTGCAAGAGATCCACCGCGCGTTCGCGCGGGAGGGCGGCGAGGACGCCAGCGGCGAGGTCCGCGTCTGCGGCGGCCAGCACCTCGGCCCGCTTGTCATCGGAGACGCACTTGCCGAGGAGCTGCAGCCGTTCCGTTTCGGAGAAGTGACTCAGCAGGTAAGCGAGGTCCGCGGCGTGGGTCTTCGCCAGCACCTTCTCGAGCGGCCCCGCGGCCCCGCGGCGCATCAGGCGCTTCAACGTCGCCTGGAGCAGGTTGAGCTTGGGGGTCAGCACGAACGGGACTTTCGCTCAGGCTGCAGCGCCGCAATGCCGTGTCCGAAGCCCGCGTGTCGGCGCGTAGCTCGCAACGGGAGAGAGCTCAGCCGACCCGGCGCCCGGACTCGGGACGATCGTCCGAGCGCGAGGGGACCGCGGCCTGCGTGTCCGAGGGCACTCCCCGACGCCAGATGACCGACAGGGTGATGGACGCGATGATGAGCAGGATGATGACGAAGAGCGCCAGCCCGAAGCGACCGCGGTGTCCGGAGACCTCCGCGGCGGCCTCGCCGACCGGCTCGCTCCGCTCGTCCTCGATGCGCTTCAGGCGTTCGAGGGCAGCGTCGTAGCGCCGGGCAGTGTCCTCCTCCGGCAGGCCGAGGTGCTTCGCGTACGACCTGACGAAGCCGCGCACGAACACCTGCGGGGGAAGGTCGTTCCACGCGCCGCTTTCCAGGCGCTCGAGGGACTGGAGGGGAATCTTGGTGGCCGCGGCGATCTCCGCGAGAGGAATCTGCCGCAGCTTCCTCTCGCTTCGCAGGAAAACGCCGAATTCCCGTTGAGCATCCATGCCACACCGTCCAAGCAGCATCGGGGTCGCGCTCAAATCAGCTTCACGTAGCGTCTACACTCCAACGAGATACAACTCTTGGGGTTCAGCGCTACGCATCGGTCGAACTGCTGTCGTGCTTCTTCGGTTTGACGAAGCCTTCCGTAGGTCAGCCCGAGGAGCTGGAACGGCTCCTGGATCGGGCAGTCCTTGTCATCGGTGACGTGCTTGAGCTCCGTGATGACCTTCGCGTACTCGCGCTCCTCGTAATAGACCTTCGCCAGGCGATAGCGCCCGATGCAGAACTTCGGCTGGTAGAAGAGAGCCTGCCGGAGGTCCCGCGCCGCCCGCACCCGGTCGCCCTTCAGGAAGTAGGCCCAGCCTCGGTTGCCGAGGGCCGTGAAGCGATTGGTGAAGAGGATGTTCTGTAGCGCCTTGTCGCAGTGCTGGATCGCTTCGTCGTAGCGCTTGAAGTGCAGCGCCACGCTCGCCAGGTTGGTCAGGTCCTCGGACTGGATCGTCCGCTCCTGTGCGGCGAGCTTGACCGATCGGGCAAGGTGCTGTTCGGCTCGCCGAAAGCGCTCGTTCGCCACCTCGCGCTGCTCCTGAGCGGCCCGCCCCTCCAGGCACTGCTCACGCTCGAGGAAGTTCATCGCGTGAACCCCCTCGAGGTAGAAGACCACCCCGAGAAGCTGGTGCGCGTCCCGGTTGTCGGGGTCTAGCTCGAGCGCCCGCATCAGCTCGGCCTTGGCGCCCTCGGGGTTGCGCTTGCGCACGAGGTCGGCGGCGAGGAGGTAGTGCGTTCCGGCGAGCTTCGTGTTCCGCTGCGTCGACTGGCCGTCGCAGGCGAGCACGGCCACGCACGACACGACGGCCGCGGCCAGGCGAAGCGCTGCGAATGGCATGCGAACGGAAGGCACGATCACGTACCCCACGAGATGCGCGAGCGGACCAAGCCTCCCGTGCGTCGGAGCCTGGCCTGGACTGTCGCTGACCGCCCGCCCGAAATTGCCCGCTTCCTAGCAGGGTTGGCGCTGAAGTGTCAAGCGGGAAAACCCCTTGTGACGCGTCGGGCCAGGCTCCGTGCCGGGGCCACGCGCCGCGCGGCCCAGCTGGCTTACCGAGGACGTGCGCGTGCTATGGCCGGCGCGAGGAGCCGCAACACTGGCTCGAGAGCATGTGAGGGGCTATACTGGTTTGCACCGGCAGAATACGTCACCCGAACGGCGTACGCGGAGAGGTCATCCATGAGCTTCTGTTTCGCGTTTCTGTCGAACGACGCGGGCCTCCTCGGGCCCGCGCTCTCGCCTTTTCGCGCGGTCCTTCACGAGGCCAAGGGAGCCCCGCACGGCTGGGGGGTCGGATACTATCAGGCCGGCCAACCCCTGCTGCGAAAGCAACCCAAGACTCCCGAAGGGGAACTCGATTTCGTCTCCAAGATCGAGGCCCTCCGCAGCAACTTCATCATCGGCCACCGGGGCGGGCGTCGCGCCGGAGCCCAGAGCACCGAGAACACCCAGCCCTTCCGGTTTCGGAACTGGCTCTTCGCGCACCTCGGGACCGTGGAGCGGTTCGACGAGGTGAAGGCCGGACTGCTCAGCTCGGTGCCCGATTTCATTCGGCGCAACATCCGGGGCGCTACCGAGAGCGAGCATCTGTTTCACCTCTTCCTGGCCTTCCTGAACGACACGGGAAAGATGGACGATCCGCGGGTCAGCGGGGCCGTCGTGGGCCGCGCGCTCGACACGACGGTCGCGTACCTCGACCGCCTGGTAACCGATCGGAGCGGGCCGCCCGCGAGCCACTGCTGCCTGGCGACGAACGGGCGCATCGTGGTCGCCCGCAGCCGCGGCCTACCCCTCCGGGTTACCCGCCACGGCTCATACACGAACGTCGGACGGGGCCCCGATGACCGCCCGCTCAGCTATCCGCACCTGAAGGCCGTGATGCTCGCGGGAGGCTCCATCCCCGAGGCGCCACGCTGGGAGACCGTGGCCGAGGGTCATACCGTGGTCATCGACGCGGAGCTCAACATCGAGTACTCCGTGCCGCAGTGACCCGCCCCAAGACTCGTGGGCTCGCCTGATCCGATAACGTCTCGCGTGCTTGCCGCGCACCTCGCGCGACTCGCGAGTCCGCTGCCCGCTGACCGCGACGCGGCCCAGGCTGCACTCGTGGCGGCCGGAGAGCTCGCCGTCGAGCCCCTCGTCGCCGCCCTCTCGTCGAGCGACCGCACGACGCGCTCCGGCGCCGCACTTTGCCTCGGACGCCTGGGCCACCCGTCCGCGGTGAACGCCCTCCTCGACCTGCTCGACCGCGAGCAGGAGGCCTCCGTGCGTCCGCTCGTGCTGCGCGCGATCGCCGACCTGGCGCGCCCCGGGGCGCCGGTACGGCAGAAGCTCGCGCTCCTCGACGCGCTGGGGGACCAGGATCTCTTCTGCCGTGCACTGGCCTGCCGCGGCCTCGGCCAGGTCGGGGATGCCGACGCGCGCGAGGCGCTTCACCTGGCGCTGCGCGACCCCGAGCCCTGGGTGCGTCAAGCAGCCACGGAGGCGCTACGCGGCGTGGGCCCGTCCGCCGAGGCGCAGGCGCCGCCTCCGGCGGGGGGCGCCGCGCTCGCCACCACGAGGGCCGCGGCCACGGCGGATCCCTCCTCCTCCGACGTCGCGACCTGCGCGCGCTGGCTCATGAGCCTGGATCTGCACACGCAGCGGCAGGCGCAAGCTCGCCTACGCCACTTCGGTGCTCCGGCGATCCCTCACGTAGCGCCGCTCCTGTGGGACGAGCTCCCCTCAACGCGCCGGGCGGCGGTGGAGGTGCTGGGCCAGATCGGCGACGCCTCCGGGCTCCCGCATCTGGCGCGGCTCCTCGAGCTCCCGTCCACTTCCAGCGACCTGCAAGCTGTCGCGCTCCAGGCCGTGGCCCAGATCGCCGCGACGCGGGTTCGGATGCCGGCCGAGCTCTCCGCACGGCTCGAGCAGCTCCGCTCGGCTGCAGATCCGTATGTGCGCGCCGGGGCGATTGCGGCTTCCATCCGCGGCGGCGGGCCGGGACGGGCCCATGCGGTGCGAGCGCTGCTGGACGACGAGGAGGAGTGGGTGCACGAGGCGGGCTGCCGGGCCCTCGCCGAGTCGCTGACCCTCGAGGACGGCGAGCTCCGGGACCTGCTGGTCGACGGTCTCGCACGCCTGACGGACCCGACCGCGCTGACCTACCTCCTCGGCGCGCTCGCGCGGGTCGTGGATCCCGACCACGACGAGGACCGGCAGGTGGTCGGCCCGGCCAGCCACTTCCTGCGCCACACGCACCGCGCAGTACGGATCGCGTCGGCCGCGCTCGTGGCCCAAGTTGGGCGAGACCTGGATCCTCGCACGCTCAAGGATCTGCTGGACCTCGCGGAGGAGGAGGCGAGCGAGGCGGGCCCCCTGGTGGAGGCGCTGCCGCAGCTGTGCCGCCTCGGAGATCCGCTGCCCGCAGCCACTCTCCGCCGGATCCTCCTCGGGTCGGATCCCGCGCTCGCGAGGCAAGCGGCCCGTGCGCTCGCACGCCTCGGAGGTCGCGCCGCCGTCGACGCCCTGGTGGAGGTGGCCAACGGGCGACACGGTGGCGCGGTGGCGCTCGCGGCGCAGGAGCTCGCGCACCTCAATCCCGACGCCGAGGTCGTCGCCGTGCGGGACGCTGCCGGTCGCTGGGAGCGGCGCCTCCTGCTGCGCTGCACCTGCGCCGCTCACCTGCGCTGGGTCGAGCGCAACGACCGCGAGGAGCTCCGCTGTCCCTCCTGCGACGCGGAGTACGCTATGGCTCCCTCGGGCAAGGTCTTCGCCGCGGACCGCACTCCGTTCGGCCTCTGCCTCTGTCCGACCTGCCGCCGCAAGCAGGTGCTCGTTCGCCGGCCGGAGGGCGAGACGCTCGTCTGCCCCGTCAGCGCGGAGGTGCACGTTCGCCCCTTCGATCATCCGCGCCAGCTCCGCCGCCTGGCGGAGCTCCCTCTCGGCGCGTGCCACTGCTGCGTCGAGCCGCAGCCCCTCGTCCGACAAAACGACCGCGTGGTCTGTTACCGGACGCGCGAGGAGCACGTGGCCGCCGCGCGGGGCTTCCTCCTCGCCCGCGGGCAGGTGCCACCCGACGTCTCGAGCATCAACCAGGCGCTGCTGGACGGAACCCTCGGCATCGGAGAATCGGGGACCGTGGCCGTCGTGGGGCGACGCGACGAGGAGGGTTAGCCGCCCCGGCTCGCCCCGCACGACGGATCTCCCCGTCTGGAAATCAAAGAGCCTCCGGTCCTCATGGTGACCGCCCCACGCCCCACGAGCCGGCCCACGTCGCGTGATGTTTGCGGATTTCTTCGCGCGGGGCGTGGCATGACGGTTGCTCGTCTTCTCCGCCATGACCAAGGCCCTTCTGATCCTGTCCACCGTGGTGGGGGTGAATCTCGCGCATGCCGACGGCGGTCCAAAGACCCCCCTCGACGCGTTTCGGCGCGTCGTCGGAGGCGACCCCGGCCTCCGCGTGGTCCAGGGAGGCAACGGGATCCTGCGCATCCTCGGCGGCGGCCAAGGGCCGCTCACCGTCCGCCTCCTCGAGGAGCCCCAGCCGCAATGGCTTCGTCCGCCGAATCTCGTGGACCTCGTCCTCGGGACCCGGGCACACGGGTGCCAGCGCCACACGCCCACGACGGGCGCCGGGGTGACCCAAACGCCCGTGCCGTGCCACACCTTCGGCGATCAGGTCGGCGCCTACGTGAAGCGACTCCTCCTGCCCTGGTAGCTCGGCGCGGCTGCGCCCGGCGCCTCAGTACACGGCGAAGAGGTGCACCACCCCTCCCTGCGGGTCGAGCGTCGTCGGTGTGCCGCCTCCTAGCTGCACGGCCTTGAGCGTCGTGCGGTCCACTGCCCCGCCAGAGGCGTGAACCACCGTCTGACCATCGGCGGTGAAGCGCAGCGTGTCCGCAACGTAGCGGGGCACGGCGGTGAAGGCGCGCGCCGGCCCCGCCGACGGGGGCGACAGCCTCCATAGGTAGCGGAGCTCCGGATGGCCACCCGCCGAGAAGACGAGCGTCCCGCAGTCCTCCGTCAAGGTCAGGTCGCGCACGATCCACGACGCGCCGCTCGGGTGGGCGAGGCTCGTGAGCCGCGTCGCGCTCCCCCCCTGCTCCAGGCGGAGGTGGAACACCTCCTCCTGATAGATTGCGACCCGCGGCTGAGCGACGAAGTAGAGGTCCCCGGAGGCCGCGCAGTGGACGAAGCTGCCACCGGTCGACGCCACGTAGGCTTGGCTCGTGACCGGAAAGGGGGTCCCGCCGGGAAGTCGAAGGCCCCGCAGGTCTCGTGCCCCCGTCAGGCTGTCCTGTTCGATCCAGTAGAAGTGCGTGCGACCGGGGCTGGTCCACGCCCCTCGGGGGGCGAAGCGACCGGCCCCGTCGAACGGCGCCTTGATGGAGCCATAACCGGTCAGGTTGGCAAGCCGCCCGCTCGTGAGCTCCCAGCGGTAGAGATCCATGCGCCCCGGGCCCGCCCCCGCCATGAAGAGCAGCGTGGCGTCGTCGGGGAACCACAGGTTGACGAAGGCCACCACGGCGTCCTTGAAGCGACCAGGGTCGCTGAGCTGCGCCGTAGCGCCGCCCACCTGGGTCGGCGCGACAAAGAGCTCCGGCTTCCCCTGCACCTCCTTCACGTAGGCCAGCGCCTTTCCCGTGGGCGACAGCGCCAGCTGTCCTCCCTCGGCGCCGAAGACCTCCCCCCGAGGGGCGAGGCTTCCCGCACTGGGCGTCACCCGGCGGGCCAGGCCAGTGGCAACCTCGACCACGAAGAGATCGGCCGCCCCGGCGTTCGCACCAGCAGGAACGAGCAGGCGGGATTCGTCCTCGCTCACGGCCAGTTGGTCGCCGATCCAGGCCGAGGCCCGACCTCGCGCGCGCGACACCAGCACCTCCTCGAGAGGAGCGGCGCCCGTGAGCGGCGCCCGCAGCAGTGTCGCCGCGCCGCGGTCCGTCTGCCCCACGACGTAGAGCCAGCCTCCGACGACCGTCAGGGACCGCGCCTGCAGGCTGCTCACCGCCACCGCCGAGGGCAGTACCAGGGAGCTCCCTCCGCCGGGCAGTGGCTGCCCGTCGGTCCGGAAGAGCACCACGCGATCACCCTTCTGCGCGGCGACTCCCACACGGCCATCGAGGCTGAGCGCCACGTGCTCGGCCAACGTGTCCGCGTACACGCCTGCCGCCTCGTGGACCACGCGCAGAATCCCACCTGGAGTGATCACGAGGAGGCCGGAGGTGCCGGTGAGCTTGCGGTGAAAGTAGTAGAGCGTGCCCAGTGTCCCGGGCAGCCGGATCCCGCGAAAGGGCCCCTCTCCGTCGGGACGAGCGAGATCCCGCCGGACCGGGAGCAGTCCGTGCAGCGACGCCAACCTGAGCCCGTCGAAGTCCACCAGCCCGGCAAAGCCGGGAACCGGCGCGGGGGTCCCGCGGCCGTCGGTCGAGACGGTGCGCAGCCCGAACGCGTCCGAGTCGCTCGTGACCACGTAGAGCGCCGTTCCCGCGGAGAGCGCGGCGTCCACGGTGCCGATGTCCCCTATCCCCTCGCCGTACTGGGCGTCCCGAAGCGCGTCCGTTCTGCCCGCCTCGCGCCACGCATCGCCTCGACCGTCCCGCCGGCCCTGCGCCCCATCCACTGCGCCGGACGCATCGCCTCCACCGTCCGCTCCCGGCGTGCGGGCTCCGCCGCAGCCGAGCGCGAGGACGCCACACAATGTCACGGAAAGCCGCATCGCCGGGGGCATCATAGCCGCCCCCCGGGAGGAGCGTCCATGCCACGCGCGCCGCTTCGCCCCGCCGACGGAAGCGCGCGGGCCCCGCCGCACGCGACGGCGTGGCCCCGCCCGCTACGGCTGTTTCAACGGCGCCGCGGTTTCTGCTAGGCTGGGGCGCCCCCCCGCCACGGGGTGGGGCACTCGTCGGGACCTGGAGATGCAAATGGGCATTCTGGACGAACTCGCGTCGGCGACCGGTGACAAGCAATCCAACGGCGAGATGGTCAAGCGCTGCATCGACATGCCGGCGCTCCTGCACAGCATCGCCGAGGGGCTGCGGACAGGGACCCCCAAGGCGCGCGTGGACTGCGCCGAAATCCTGGTCGAGGTCGCCCGCCGCAGGCCGGAGCTCCTGGGGAGCTTCGTGAACGACTTCCTCGACGCCAGCCGCGACGCGACGAAGCGCATCGCCGAGCTTGGATTCGAGGGGCTCGTCCTCCTCACGCCGGTGCAGCCGGCCGAGGTCTTCGCGGAGCGAGAGTACCTGCTCGGGGTCGCGAAGGAGGGGAACCTGCACGGCGCCTCCGCGCTGGCCTCGCTGTGCGGGTTGAACGCCAACTACCGAGGCAAGCTCCTCGGAACCGTCCTGCGGCTGCTCGCGGGCGTGCAGGACAAGGACCTCCCCAAGTGGGTCACGGCACTGGCTCCGGCGGTGGAAGGCTCCGCGGACGCAGTGAAGCGTCTCACCTCCACGGTTCAACCTCGGCGGGCCGCGCTTCCCGAAGCGGCAGCCAAGAAACTCGACAAGGCGATCACGAAGCTGGAACGTTCGACCGCCAAGCGGTGAGCAGCGCCTCAGCGCAGAGAGATCACCCTGCGCAGCGTCTTCCCCTTCGCGATGCGCAGCCTGAGCGTGCGTCGCAGACTCCGCTCCGGGTTCACGAGCTCGACGGTGTGCGTCCCCGCAGCCAGCTTCAGTGAGAGGACGGGGGTCGGTCGCGCGAGCTTCCGTCCGTCGATGGTCACCTCCGACCATGGGACGCTGTTGAGGCTCAGGTACCCGAAGCCGGCCGAGGCGGCGCGCGGAGGCCTCGGCGGTCGCACCACGGCGCGCGCCACACCCGCGTCAGACGGCCTCCCGGGGCGTCTCCCCGCCGGCACCTCTGCCACCGCGCCATCCGGCGGCTGCGCCGCCCTCGGACGTAACGACGCGCTCGCCACAGCGACGGGCCGCGGCGCTGTCGCGCGTGACGCGGTGGGGACGGGGTCCGGGGCGGACCGCACCAGCGAGCGCACGACGAGGCCCACCGACGTCGCCAACAGCAGTACGCCTCCCAGTGCGACCGGCAGCAGCCACCGGCGTCGCGCGGGCGTGATGGCCCCGGACGGGTCCTCCTGAAGCACTCGGGTCAGGAACTCCGAGTGGAAGGTCTCCGCCGCGGCGCGAATCACCTCGAGGTCGGCCGGGCCCGGCAGCTCCACCAGTCCGGAAACCTCTTCGGGTCCCCCATCGTCGGGGGGCTCCTCCTCCCGCACCTCGGGCAGCACCGACGCCGTTCGCTCGGGCTCGAGCCCCACCTCCTTCAGCAACCCGGCCACCCGCGCTCCGAGCGGACCCGCGTCTCCCGCACCCTGGGCTGACCTCGCCCGCAGAAGGAAGCCTTCGAGGGCCTGCAGCATCTCGTGCGCCGACGCGTAGCGCGCCGCGGGCTCTCGACGCAGAGCCCGCGCGACGATGGCCCGAAGTTCCTCGGGCGCGGCCTCGGGCACCGGCGGCACGTCGGCCGCGCGCGCCAGGGCGAGCACCTCCCGCGGGTCGTTCCCCGGATAGGTCCGGCGTCCGGCCAGCATCTCGTGCAGCACGAGGCCCGTCGAGAAGATGTCCGTCCGGTGATCCACGGGAGCGCGCAGCGCCTGCTCGGGCGACATGTACGAGACCGTGCCCGTCAGGCGCCCCGAGGTGTCCGCGCGCCCGGCCAGCTTCGCCACGCCGAAGTCCACGATCTTCACCTCGCCCTCCCGGGAGAGGAGGATGTTGGTGGGCTTCACGTCGCGGTGGATGATGCCTGCCGGCTGGCCTCGATCGTCGGTCTTGCGGTGAGCGTAGTCGAGTCCCTTGCACACCTCGGCAATCACGTGCGCCGCGAGCTGCGGATCGAGGCGCTCGCGGCGTTTCCGCAGCGTCTGCAGGAGCTCGTGGAGCGACGTCCCCGAAACGTACTCCATCGCGATGTAGAGGTCCGCACCCACGCGCCCGAAGTCGAAGACGGGGACGACGTTGCCGTGGCTGAGCGTGACGAGGAGTTTCGCCTCGTTCACGAAGAGATTCGTGAAGTAGGGGTTCACGAGGAGCGCGGGGTCCAGCCGCTTGATCACCAGCGGCTTCACGAAACCCTCCGCGCCGAAGGACTTGGCCAGGTAGATCTGGGCCATGCCCCCGTAGGCCAGGAGCTTCGTCAGCCGATACCGGCCGAAGCGCGCGGGTAGGTCGAGCGGCGTGCTGGGCGTCGCGTCGAACGGCGAGGGCGTTGCAGCGCCCACCGAGGGAGAAGCCATGAGCTCGATTGACCGGCCGGAACCCTGAACCTATCATACCGCAAGTGACCGACTACACGCAGAGCCGACCCGGCCAGCTCCTCGGGCTGGTGGGCACGATGTGCGCCGCCCTCTCCTGCGGATCGTCGGCTCCGCCCCCTGGGAAGGTCTACCTGGAGGTTCGACTGCGCACACCGGCGACGCCCAACCCGTTCGAAGGCGTCGTGCGCGTGCGCCTCACCGCAACGGGCGTCGGCATGACCGAATCCAAGGTAGAGGCCCCCCGCAGCACGGGCGAAGTGCTCCTGCCGGCGCTCCCGCTAGGGGCGGGGCGCGTCCTCCGACTCGAAGGGCTGGACGCGACGGGAACCGTCCTCTCCACGGGTCAGACCGCTCCCTTCGCGGTCACGGCCACGACCCCGGACGCGGTGACGATCTTCTTCAGCAGGGTGGACCGCTTCTCGGCGCTGGAGGCGCAGCTCGCCCAGCCGCGCTCGGGCCACACCGCCACCGCGCTCGCCGACGGCCGCGTCCTGATCGCCGGCGGCACGGGAGCTCAGGGCGTGCTCGCCAGCGTCGAGCTCTACGACCCCCAGACGGGACGCTTCACGCGGCTCAAGGATCTCCGCCGGGCGCGCACGCATCATGCTACGGCTCGGGTCGGCGATCGCGTGGCGATCGTCGGGGGGGAGAATGGAACTCCACTGACCAGCGTCGAGCTCTACCATCCCGATCGCGGTTCTGAAGCGGAGCTCCAGCTCAGCATGCCACGTGCCGGCCACACCGCGACGGCTCTCCCCGACGGCACCGTCCTCGTCGTAGGCGGTCCCGAGGAGAAGGGGAAGCCCCCCGAGTCGGCGGAAGTCATCGACCTGTCGGCCCCGAGCGTCCGGCCGGCCCCGCGCCCGAACCAAGGACGACGCGATCACGTGGCCGCCCTCGTCTCGGGCGGTAAGCTCCTCATCGCCGGCGGGAGCAAGGAGCCACCCGCACCGAACGCCGCCGAGGGCCTCCTCGACGACGCGAGCCTCTACGACGGCGGGGCGAGGAGCTGGAACCACGGCGTCGCGCCCCTCCCCGCGCCTCGCGCGCGCGCTGCCGGCGCCACGCTCCTCGACGGTTCGGTGCTGGTCGCGGGCGGAAATGGGCCTGGAGCCTCACGCAGTGCGGCGCTCTACCGCGGAGGGAGCTGGCAAACGCTGGCGCTCACCGCCGACCACGTGGACCTGGCCGTCGCACCGCTACCCAGGGGGGCGCTCGTCGCGGGTGGTGCCTCGACTCCGCTCGCCGAGGTCTTCGAGGCGGGGCGCATGCGCCCCGTGGCCGGCGCTGACCTGGGATCCGAACGCCGTTTTCTGACTCTGACCTCGCTCCCCGACGGTACGGTACTCGCCGTCGGTGGCCAGCAGGGTGGGACTCCCCGTGGCGATGCGTTCATCTTCAAGGCGCGCTGACCGCCGGGCTCCGTCGAGCCGACCGGCGATCGCACGCCGCGTGCCCCTCCCCGGCCTGCTCGCGTGGCTGCTGCTCTGCGCCGCGCTTCCCCACGCCGGCTGCGCAACGACCTCGCCGCGGAGCGCCCCCTCGGGCCTCGGCAGCCAGCCGGGTCAGGACCGCATCTGGGTCGTGCGCGAGGGCAGCTGCTGCGAGCCGACCGCCTCCGCGGCGGCCGAGGAGCTCCTGCGTCGCGTCGCCCAGCGGCGACGAGCGACCCTGGTCCCCGTGGCCCGTGGCGCGGTCTCGGGGCGCACGACGCGCTCCGGCGACGACGTCCGACAGGTCCTCGGGCGTGCCGTCTCGCTCTACGTCGCCCTGAGCACGACCAAGCTCCGTCGAGAACTCGAGCGCGCGCAAGCCGTCGTGGACCGCACCGCGGGCGAAGGCCTCGTGGCGCGCGAA
Organism: Deltaproteobacteria bacterium; assembly: GCA_020848905.1. Classification (NCBI taxonomy): domain Bacteria; kingdom Pseudomonadati; phylum Myxococcota; class Myxococcia; species Deltaproteobacteria bacterium. Next base: position 461,784 of record JADLHG010000004.1, on the reverse strand, counting down.
CTAGCACAGCTCCAGCTCCTCCTCGGCGCGCTCGCCCACGCCGAGGGGAATAGCGAGCGCGCCCGGCACCACTTCCGTCTCGCCGTGGGGCACGACCCGGGCCTTTCACCCGATCCGGACACCTTCTCGCCCGCGATTCGCACCGAACTCTCTCGCGCCCGGAGCGCGCGCCGCCCGATCGACGTCGTGATCCGGTCGGTACCGCCGGGGGCGCAGATCCTCTTCGACGGCGCCCCGAGCGGGGTGACCCCCCTGACCCTGCGCGCCACCTCCGACGGCGAGCACTACCTTCGCCTGGAGGCCCCCTGTTACCGCCCGTGGACCGACCGGGTCCGGTTCCGCAACGCGGCGCACCTCGAGGCGCGGCTCGAGCCTCGGCCGGCCACCGAGCTCGCCACGATCTTCGAGACCCAGGCCGAAAACCGCGCGCAGGCGGCGGCGGTCCTCGGAGGAGCCGGCGTGGCCCTCGTCTCGGCCAGCGACGGAGGCGCTCAGGTGGAGGTCTGGTCCCCCCACGCGGCGCGACCGTCGGGCGCTCGCCGGGTTGGTCCCGCGACGCCCCCCGAGGAGCTCGACCGCGCGGCGGGAGAGCTCGCCAGCTTTCTCGCCCCGGGGCCGACCCCCGAGCGGCCCGAGGAGGGCAGCCGCCGCCCGGGCTTCTTCCGACGAACCTGGTGGGTATGGGCCCTCGTGGTCGGCGTCGCCGCCCCGGTGGCCATCGCCGTCCCTCTGGCGGTGAGCGGTGGGAGCAGCACTCCCTCGGATCCCGACCGGCCCGTGCGTCTTCGCCTCCCCTGAGGGCCCCCCACGGGGTGCCCCGGGGCCGCCTTTACGCGCCGCCCGACCCGGGCTCGTACTTCTTCCTAATCCCGAGGAGCTGGATCTTCCGCACCAGCGTCCGGAGGGGCATGTCCAGCGCCTTCGCCGTGTCCGTTTGGTTCCAGCCGTGGGCCTGCAGCGCGTCCAGAATGAGCTGCGCTTCGTAGCGCTTGAGCTTCGCCTTGAGGTCCACCGCGGCGCTGTCGACGGGTTCGAGGGCCGGGCCACCGCGGGGCTCGGTCGCCTTTCGCACCCGCTCGGAGAGGTCGTCCACGCCGATCACTCCGTCTTGAGCGATCACCACGGCGCGCTCGATCACGTTCCGAAGCTCGCGAACGTTGCCGGGCCAGCTGTACCCCTGGAGCAGCGCCTCCGCCGCGGCGTCGATCCGCTGGATGCGGCGCCCATTCGCGGCATTCGCAAGAGCCATGAAGTGCCGCGCCAGCGGCAAGACCTCCGAAGCCCGCTCGCGGAGTGGAGGCAAGCGGACGGTCATCGTGTTCAGGCGGTAGAACAGATCCCAGCGAAAGGTCCCCCGCTCGCACATCTCCTCGAGGTCCCGATGCGTCGCCGCAAGCACTCGCACGTCCACCTCGAGCTCCTTGGTCGAGCCGACGCGACTGAGGCGCTTGCTCTCGATGACGCGCAGCAACGCCGCCTGCGTGGCGAGAGAAAGCTCGCCCACCTCGTCGAGGAGCACGGTCCCCTTGTCCGCCTCCTCGAAGAGCCCCTTGCTCTGCGAGACCGCCCCCGTGAACGCCCCCTTCTCGTGGCCGAAGAGCACGCTCTCGATGAGCTGCTGCGGAATCGCGCCGCAGTTGATGCACCGTAGCGGCCCCCGCCGCCTGCGCCCGGCCTCGTGGATCATGCGCGCCACGACCTCCTTGCCCGTCCCCGTCTCGCCCTGGATCAGCACCGGAATCACGGAATCGCCGAGCCGCAGAGCGGTCTCCGCGACGCGCTTCATCTCAGGATCCAGCACCACGGGTCCGTCGCCCACCTGCTCTGCCGCGAGAGCGGGCGAGGCCACCTCGGCCAGGCGGACGGGCTGACTCGCCCTCGCCCCCTGGACCGCGAGCCGCGCCTGGGCGAGGAGCTCCTCGGCGGAGGCGGCCGACCCGGGGTAGAGGGCGAGGCCGCAGATCAAGGCCGGCTCTCGCTTGTCGCGTCGCTCGACGGTGGCCTGCGCCAGACGAACCGCCTCGGCCTGGCCCACCTCGGGAAGTGCGATGAGGACCGTCGAGGGCCCGTAGAGCGCGATGCGATCCACGGGACGAAGGAGCTGCCGGACGCGCGGGCACCAGACCGACAGATGTCCATCCTGTGGCTTGGCGGTCTGGACCATCAGGAGGGCCAGCCCCCGCCCGAAGGTGCGCGACCGAACGAGCTCGTCCTCGAGCGCCTGCATGAAGCGGTCGTGGCCCTCGATACCTAGCGGCTCGGACGCTGCCGGCGCCAGCACGTGCACCGATACCGTCACGCCCCCGAGGCTCACCTCGTCGTCGAGGCGAAGCTTCGCGCGATGGATCTTCTTGCCGTTGACCCGCGTGCCGTTGGTGGAGCCGAGGTCTTCCACCCAGACGGCGTCCTCGAGGAGCTCGAAGCGCGCGTGCTGGCGCGACAGACTGCCATCCCGAATCGGCAGGTCGGAGGGGCGCGACCTCCCGATCACCACCGGGTGGTCCGGCTCGAGCGGCACCATCTGCCCCCCATCGCGGTGGAAGACGAGCAGCGACACGCGCCGCGCGGGCTCCCGCTCGACGGTGTCGGTCCAGGTGAGCGTGTTTATCGTTACGCCTTCGTCGTCGCGGGGCACCCGACGGCCCTCCGAATCCTTGTCTGTGTGGGGGGACGACGGCCGCGCCGCGTCGCCCTGCGAAGGAGCTTACCATAGCGGCGGCGCCGCCGAAGCGCCCGCGACGCAGCCGCTCAGAAAGCCTTGCTCACCCCGAGCCCGAGGAGGTGCGACGCCGTCTCGTAGTGCCCGCCACCCACCCCCACCGCTCCGGCGGGACTGATGGGGTTGATCTGCAGCGCTCGGCTATCTCGATGATCCACCTCGCGAGACGGGACGAGCACGAACCCGTAGAGCGCATCCAGGCGAAAGCCGCGCAGCGTCAGGCTCGCACCCGCGGTGAAGAGCTGCTTGTTGTGGTCGAGCAGCAGCACGGAGGCGTACGCGTCCTCCACGGCGCCCCTCTCGAAGACGTACCCCGCGCGCACCGCCACCGGCGCCCGCGGGATGAAGTACTCCACCCCCAGCCGCACCGAAAGCGCGTCTCTCAGGTGCAGCACCTCCGCCATCTCGGGGACCTTGTAGCGCCCGATGCCCGGCACGTTGCTGATGTAGATGTCGTCCGGTACGAAGGAGAGCCGCTCGGTCATGGACCAGCTCTCCCAGTGCAGATCCAGCTCGAGGCGCAGCCGCGGGATGGGCCGCACCTCCACCCCCGCCCCCACCATGAGCGGGAAGGTGGCGGTGATGTGTCCGTCGGTGCCCTCCACCGAGGAACGCGAGTAGAGCGGGCTGGCCGGGAGTTGCACGTCCACGGCGCCGGCGGCGCGCACCCAGACGGGAAGCTGCACCGCGAGTCCCAGCTTCACCCTCGGGTGAGGCTGGTACTTCAGACCCACCTTCGCCGAGGGGTTCACGAACCCGAGCATCCGCGTCTGCGTCAGCGTGTCGAACTCGGGATCCTCCGGGCCGCTGCTCAGCGCGCCGTTGTAGCTCGTGGCGGCCTTGAGCGTGTAGAGCCCGACGACCTGATTTTGAAGGGAGATTCCAATTGCGAGCTGCGGCAGGAGCTGGAAAGCCACCGCCAGGTCGAGCTGAACGAAGAGCGTCCCCTTGTACGAGATGAGCGAGTACCTCTGCGGCGCGTCGGTGTGGGCGGTGTCCAGGCAGCCCACGGGCTGCGCCCCGGCCGGACACGCGTCGTAGCTCGGACGAGGAAAGGCCGGCAGCGCGGCGGTGGGCGCACTCAGCGAGGCGCCGATCCACAGCCGCTTGTGGAACGCCCGCATGGCGAAGGCCAGGGTCGGAATCGGCAGGAGCGGGCCTTCGTTCCGCACGCTCGGCAGGAGGTTTCCGCCCGAGTCGACGCGCGTGTACGTGGCGCTCTGCAGCACCAGCGTCCCGTCCACGAGGACGTGGACACCTCGCAGGCCGGCGATGGCCGCCGGGTTGTACCAGATGGCCCCCGCGTCATCGCCACCGGCGACGAAGGCCCCGCCGCGTCCGAGGCCCCTCACCCCGTGCCCGGGGAGAAAGAACCCCCCCGCCTGCGCGAGGCTCGGCCAGAGCGCCGCCAGGAAGGCGAGCCAGCGCGAACGTCGACCTATGAGGATGATCACGGGCTGGGCGGTCCTCGGCCGAGACGTACCGGGCGACTACTCCTCGGTGCACGGCCCTCCACACCGATTCTTCACCAGGTCGAAGAACTTCGCCAGCCCGGTCTCCTGACTCCCCACGAACTCCCTCGCCGCGCGGAACGCCTCGGCGAAGTCCTCCCCGCTGTACGAGGTCCCGCGGCCCGGTTGTTTCCGGTGCATTTCGGCGCACAGGTCGAGGAGCGTCTGCACCGGAGATTGCCCCGGAGCCTGCTCCTTGTAGGCGTTCCGCAGAAGCTGCGTGAAGACCCCCTTGCGGTCGAGCTCGACGGCGGGTCGCAGGAAGCGCAGCGCGGCCGGAATCAGGCCGGCCTCCGGCTGCGCGGCGCGACCGAGCCACCGCGCGACGGGGACGAGGTCCGCGTCGTCGAGCGCAAACTGAAACAGATCGGCGAGCGCCGTGAGCGAGGCGTTGAACGACTGGGTGCTGTTGATCTCGTCCACCAGGTACCGAAGCAGACCGTAGATGGCCCCGCGCGCCCGCGCGTCACGATGGACGATGCCCATGAGGTCCGCCGCGGCCGCCACCACGGGGCTGCTCAGCCAGCGTTCCAGGTCGGCCGGCAAGCTCTGGCCGAGCCACTGATGGAGGTCGCCCGTCTTGCCGTGCACCTTGAGCCGCCCGCGCAAGAAGTCGAGCAACACGGTCGCGGCAGGCACGATGCGCCGATTGCGGAACCGATACGTCCCGGACTGCTCCTCGACGGCCAGAAAGACGTCGAGGAGATTTTTCGTGGACTCCCGCCAGGCCTCGCGAATCGTCAGGTCACCGCGCTGCTCGGCCCGCGTGAAGGCCCTGTCCGCGGCTGACAGCGCGTCAGCGAGAAGATAGATAGCCGACACTCCCCCCGGCACGGGCGTCTTGCCGTCGGACATGTACGCGACGGCCTGGCCGCCCCGGTATTTCAACCCCGGAAGCCGTCGCGGGTCGGTCAGGTCGGCGAGGAGGTTGACCAGCACGGCGGTCCCCGACCGTCCCCCCGAAACGGTGAGGCCGTTGAGGATGGGGACGAAGCCCACGAGGGCTGGCCACAGGTCGGTCTGCTCGAGGATCTGCACGAACAGCGGCTCGTAGCGCACGAAGGCGCTCCCGAAGCTGAAGTTCCGCTGCGTGGGAGCCGTGAATTGATGGTCCTTGCTCTCCTTCGTCGCCCAGTGACGGTGGAGCAGGGCCAGACTGTCGACGAGGAGCTGCTCCGCGCCGTGGTCGGCGAAGGCCTGCACGAGCGGCCTGAAGGCGTCGAGGAACATGCACGGCTCGGTGGCGCTGCAAGAGAACCCGGGGTGCGGCACCTCCCAGGCCAGGAGCGACCCCTGGTGCTCGCGATTGAGGCGATGCCCGTCGATGCAGACCGCCGGATCCTGCGTGTCGCTCACCGCCAGGGGGGGCGGGTCGAGAAACATCATCCGATTGACGCCCCCGGGGGTGGGATGCACACCCCACCCCTGAACGCCGGTCATGATGCCGAGAACCCGGTCCTCTCCGACGGTGTTGATCACGCTGCGGAGCAGACTGGGCATCTTGTCGAGCTTCAGGTGGAAGGAGGCCTTGGAGGTATTCGTAAGATTCCCGTTGCCGTCGCGCTGCCGCGCGATGCTCTGCGTGTAGAAGAGCGCGCCGTTCTTCACCTCGAACAGGTCGCAGGCCTTGAAGGGACCGGCGAGGTCGACGCCGAGGACCGCCAGCTTCACCACCGCGCCGTCCTTGTTGCACATCTGCATGCCGTTCGAGTCATGCATGATGTGGAAGAGGCGCTGCATGATGCTCCGGTTGGTCGAGCTGTCGGGCTGTTTGCGGTCGACGAGGTCGCGGAACACCGGGTTCGCGACGGCCTGGGTGCTCGGATTGAGGATCTGCACGTCGCGGTACTTCATGTAGTTCGCGAGCATCGCGCCGACGGGGCGCACGCGGGGGTCCCCTAGCGCGCGCAAGATGTCCTGCATGAGTCCCGGCGTGTCCAGGATCTTGCGCAGCAGGAGCAGGAGCTCGTCGAAGACCATCGAGCCCGGCTCCAGCTTGGCCTCGGGGTGCTTGGACGCGATCTCCATCGCCTTGCGGAACTCCCGTACGAGTCGCGCGGTGGGGCCCTCGTAGGTGGAGAGCAGGGCGCGGCCGAGCTGGAGCGTGTCGTCCATCGACGAGGCACGCAGCACCTGAAGACCCGCGTGGGCCAGGTCGAGGAGGGGCGAGCTGTCGGTTGCGAAACCCCGATACGCCAGCATTTCGCTGTCCTCGCCCTTCTTCTGCACGTCGCGGCGCTCTCCGAGCACCGTCGCCAGCGCCATGAGCAACCGGACCGGGATGTCCTTGTCCGGATCCATGATCGAGACCGCATCCCGCGCCAGCGCGCCGATGAGCGTCGTGTCGAGGTCCAGGTACTCGAAGAGGGGCTTGCCGCCCGGGTCCACGGCCCGCCCCTGCGCGTCGCGCCCCGGCGCGCTGTCGGCCTGCCGGAGGTCGTGCTGGAACGGCTGCGGCGGCACCCCGGACGCGACCGAGAGCTGCCCGTGCACATCCAGGTCGGCCAGCCCGTCCTTGTCCGCATCCACGAAGGGCGGCGGGACAGCGGGGGCAGCCGGGTCGGATCGCACCTGCGCCACGCCCCGGTGGTCGCGGCGCACGATCCAGCGGGGCCGGCCGGTGCCGAAGGCGGCGTTCTGCGTGAAGAGCAGATCGAGGAGCACGCGGAGCGGTCGGTCCTTCGCGCCCGGATGGTACCGCGTCCCCGACGCCGGATCGTCCACGCGACGGAGCGTCCGCAGCTCGAGGCTCAGCCCCGCCATGAGGTCCCGGAAGGCCGGCTCCCCCTTCCCGCGCTCCCCGACGACGGCGAGCAGCGCGTTCAGGACCTCGCGGATGTTCGGGTAGCTCACGAGCTCGCGAACGGCGCCGAGCGCCACGGCCCGTGGCCGATAGCCCATGTGCTCGCTGAGGCGGGCGATCGCGCGCGTGAGTTCCTCGTCCTGCTCGGCGAGACGCAGCACGTCGGAGGTCTTTGCCACCAGGTCGGGGAACGCCCCGCTGTCGGTCAGGGGCAGGATGGAGACCATGTAGTCCTGCAGGTCGGACAGCTCGTCGCCGGGGAAGACGAGGTCGATCGCCTGCACGAAGGGACGGTGAGCCTCCATGAGGACGGCCACCTTGGGGTCGCTCTCGGCGGCCCATGGCGGCAGGAAGCGGGGCCCGTACCGGCACGCGAGGCGGTAGCGGCTTCCGGACACGTCCACCGGTCGGTCCGGATCCATGGTGCCCGCGGCCAGGCTGGAGGTGTAGGCCACGCGCTGGCACGCGATAGTGAAGAATTTCTGGCCGAAGGTGGTCTCGTCCGGAGAGGGGGCGGGGGCCCCTTCGAGCGGCGCGGCGCACGCGCCAACGGCGAGCGAGAGCAACATCGCGCCGGCGCGGCGTCGCACTGCGGCCGCCGGGTAACGTGCTGGGGCCTGCGGGAGTGCCCGCCGGCATGGGGAGCGTCTACGCGGGAGAGACATCGGCTCCGACGCAAAGCAAAGCAAGGGTCATGCCTCTCACAATCTAGCGTGGAGAGGGCGCTCCAGAAAGGGGCGAGCGGCGGATTGCTCCTCTACCCTTCACGCGTTCCGCTCGCGGGCCACGCAGCGCGCCGCGTCACACGGCAGGGTCTGGAGACCCCAGCGCACGGGGCACCTGCCCTTCGCCACGGACAGCCGCACGGGAGGCGTCGCCGGACGTCGCGATGCTTGCGCCAGAACTTCCCACGGCAATAATGGGGGGGTGCAGCCCATCCCCTTTGGCCGCTACCTCCTCCTGGAACAGCTTGCACAGGGCGGGATGGCCACCGTCTATCGGGCCGTCCTTCGCGGTGGTCCCGGCTTCCAGAAGCCAGCGGCGCTGAAGCGTGTCCTGCGCGCGCTGTCGGAGGACCCCGAGTTCGTGGCGCGCTTCGCCGATGAGGCGCGAATCGCGTCCACCCTCGCTCACGGCAACATCGTACAGGTCTTCGACTTCGGCAAAGTGGAGGGCGAGTACTTCCTGGCCATGGAGCTCGTGGATGGCCCGGACCTCGGTACGCTCGTCGAAGCCGCGCAGCGACGCGGTCAGCCGATCCCCATCCCAGCCGCCCTCTTCGTCTGCGCCGCTCTCGCGCGCGGTCTCGGAGCCGCCCACCGTCGCACCGACGAATGGGGGCAGCCCGCGCCGGTCGTGCACCGCGACGTGAGCCCTCAGAACGTCCTCGTCTCGCGCGCCGGCGAGGTGAAGGTAGCGGACTTCGGCATCGCGAAGGCGGCGGACAAGGTTCTGCGAACCCGCACGGGACTGGTGCTGGGGAAGTGCCGCTACATGGCTCCGGAGCAGGCTGCGGGCGAGGGGGTGACGCCGCGAACCGACGTCTTCGCGACCGGCTGCGTGCTGTTCGAGTTGCTGACGGACCGCCCGGTGTTCGAAGGAGAGGGCCCGGAGGCGATCCTGCGCGCCGTGGTGGGCCAGCCCATCCCCGTCGCGTCCACCGTGAATCCCGAGATCCCGCCCGAGCTGGACGAGATCCTGACGCGCGCCATGAACCGGGTCGCCGCCGCGCGGTATCCCGACGGGGACGCGCTTGCCCGCGACCTCGAGCGCCTCCTCCACACGATCGCGCCGGAGTACTCGCGCGACGACCTGTCCGCCCTGGTGACCGCCCTCGCCCCCGCCCGACGCGAGACCCGACGAACGGGCGAGGCCGAGCCGCGCCCCGCGGCCCCCGGTCCGACGCCGAGCGCAGAGGGACCCTCGCTCGACGCCCTCCGCGCGGGGTTCGGGCAGGCCCCTACGGTGCCGCAAGCCGTCCCCGAGCCGGCCACCCGCCCGATGCCCTCCTCCCCCCTTGCCAGCCTTGCGACCTCCACGGCCTCTCCGACCCACCCGCGTGCCGCGCCACCCCCGCCCTCGCCCACGGACGCGGCGCTTCTGCCCTTCGCCACCACGCGGCTCCTCGACCGCGGATCGGACGTCTCGCAGCCGAGCATGCCGAGCATGCCGAGCGTGCGCACCGGACCCGCGGCCATCCAAGCGGTCACGGAGCGCGCCGCGTTGGACGCCCCCCCTCGCCTCTCGCGAACGCTGCGCTGGGCCCTCCTCTCGGCGGCAGCCGCAGCCGGGCTCCTCGTCGGCGTGGCGCTCCGCCGCGGAATGGCGGCCCCCGACGACGCGGGGCACAGCGTATGGGTCCCGGGGACCAGCCTCGAGGGCGGACCGTGGCGGCTCCGCTTGCGAAGCGCTCAGCGCGGAAGAGGAGGACGTTCCTCGGGGTCGATGGTCTGGGTGGAGCTAGACGTAGAACACGCCAAGGGGACCGCTGGCGACGCCGGACGCTACTTCTTCCTCGGCCGGGCGGGCGACCCGGGAAAGAGTCCCCGCGTGTACCGCATCCCGAGCGGCCCCGGCGAGGCGTGGACCCTCGGATTCGACGGCGCGGCCGAAGCTACCCCGGCCCTCGAGTTCGTCCCGCCCGATGCGGCTCCGCTGCGTCGCCGCTTGCCCCTCTGACGCCTCGCGCCCCCGCATGAGCGACGCGCACACACCATGGCGGTAGGGTCGAGCCCGCAGATGCTGGTCTGCCCCACCTGCCAAAGCGCCTACGCGAGCGACGCACGGTATTGCCCCGAGGACGGCTCCCCACTGGAACGCTCCGACCCGTATCTCGGCCGCACGCTCCAGGGACAGATCGAGGTGCAACGCCTCTGCGGGCGAGGCGCGATGGGCAGCGTCTATCAGGCCTGGCAGCGCACGACCGAACGGCAGGTGGCGGTGAAGATCCTGCGCTCGGACCTCCTCGGGGACGAACGGATCGTCCGCCGCTTCATGCGCGAGGCCCGCGCGGTAGCTGCGCTCAACCACCCGAACATCATCACCGTGTTTCTCGTCGGGCACACGACCGAGGGCGTCCCCTTCATGGTGATGGAGTACGTGGACGGTCCCAGCCTCGAGGAGGTCTGCGCCCCCGCCGAGCCGCTACCGCTCCCGCGAGCGCTCGCCATCGGGCGCGAGATCGCCCTGGCGCTCGGTGAGGCGCACGCGCACGGCATCGTGCACCGTGACCTCAAGCCGGCGAACATCTTGCTCGCGCGGCGACGCGGGCTCCTAGAACAGGTGAAGGTGGTGGACTTCGGCATCGCCAAGATCCTGCGTGCTGCCGGCGACAGCCATCTAAGCCAGAGCGGCGCGCTCTTCGGCACGCCCTACTACATCTCCCCGGAGCAGGCCTCGGGGGCGAGCGTCGACCATCGCGCCGACCTGTACGCCCTCGGGGTCATTCTCTTTCGCATGGTCACCGGCCGACTGCCGTTCGCCCGCGGCACCGGCATGGAGGTGGTCGTGCAGCACCTCAAGGAGCCTCCGCCGCGCGCGGGCGAAATCGTCCCCCACCTGCCCCCTGCCCTGGATGCCGCGATTCTGCGCGCCCTCGAGAAGGATCCCGCGGCGCGCTGGCCGACCGCCGAAGCGCTGCACGCGACCCTTCTCGCGATCGAGCGCGACGTGGTCGCTTGCGGAGCTCCGACCACGCTGCGCCCCACCGCTCCGGGACCGCTCGCACCGGAGCCTCCCGCCCCCGAGATCGGTTCAGGCGTCGACGTACCGCCGTCGGCCGCCGTGACAGCTCCCTCCGTCGACGTCCCCGCGACGAAGCTCGCCCCTCCGCTCCCCCGCCCTCCACGTCGCGTGCGAAGGCGCGCCAGGCTGGCCGCGGTGAGCGCCATCGTGTCGGTAGCGATCGGGAGTGCGCTCGGAGGCGGCATCTGGCTCTTGCAGCGAGAACCCGCCGCCAGCCGGAGTGCGAAGGCGCGACCGGATGGCGGCGGCGCCCCGCGAGAGGCGGCGGCATCAGGTCGCGGCGACGCATCCTCGCCGGACGCGACGCCTGCCGCGAGCGCCGACAGAGAGGCTCCATCCCCGGAGGCCCCGCGCGCTCACGCGCCCACGCCGGGGGACGCTCAGGCGCTCCCCGCAAGAAAGGCCAAGCACCCGCCGCGCAAGGGTCGCGGCAAGATGCGCGCCCCCCGCAGTCGAACGGCGCCACCTCCCGAATCGGACCACGATCTGCCCGCACCGGAGGCCCCCGCGACCCGCCCCAAGGAGGACGATCTCTACGAGCCGGTGGACTGACGATCTGCGGCCCTGGCGTCGTCCACGGCGTCAGTTGGGCTGTGGAGAATAGCGCACCCAGCACACGGCCTGGGATCCGAGCGGGACGCATTCGTACTGCCCCCCTCGCGCCTCGTCCCTACAGCCATCGCTCTCCGTCGGAGCCCGCGGATTGCACCCCGTGGCGAGGCACATCGACAGCGCCTGAGAGCTGCCGAGGACCACGCAGGTGCTCCCGGTTGGGCACCCCCACGGCGCACCGTGATGACAGCCGATGACGGTGCAGTAGCCTCCCGCGGCCTCGAGCCCACCCGTGGCCACGTGCCGCTCGCCGAGACAAAACTGACCGCGTCCGCACTCCCCGCTGACGCGACACGAAGCGCCCACCTTTGCGTTCTCCGTGCCGCGGGGAAAGCAGAGGCCGAGGAGCGGGTCGCACACCGAGTCGGGCTTCACGTCGCTCCCATTGCCACACTGGCCGTCCCGCTGGCACGCGGCGAAGAGACAGACCGGCCGGTGCCCGTTGTAGAGGATCGACGCGGGGTCGCAGGCCAGCCGCGGGTGCAGGTCCTTGCACGGGTTCGAGGTGGACGAGGGAACGCAGGTGCGCAGGCAGAACGCTTGCGTCGTCGGGGGGCTCCCCGGCGGCGAGACCAGCACGCGCGTGCACGCCGTCCCCGTGGGGCAGTTGTCCTCGATCTGCGGCGTGGTCAGGTCCTCCACCGTGCACCCGGGGAGCGCGCAGACCCCCACCCCGAGCCCCACCGTGAGACAGACCGACTGGCCGCTGCATCCCGTCCCCGAGTCCAGATTGCAGGGGGTGCCCGGAGAGCCGCTCCAGCCCGCCTCGGTGATGCGGATGTCCGGAGGGAGAATGCCGTCCCGCCGGCCCGCCTCGAGCAAGCCCCCGTCCGCCGGCGCGGGGGCGCGGGGGCACCCGCTCAGGGCGAAGGCGCAGAGCGCGAGGCGCGCCATGGAACGCATGGTGGCGAGTGTACAACGGGGCGCGCGCTGGAACGAGGGCCGCGGGTCGCGGCGAGGGCAGGTGAAGGGAAGCAAGGGGCGACGGGCGCTCGGCCCGCCGCCCGCAGGACGCGGCGCTACGGCGTGCGCTTGTCCGTGCCCGAGGCCGTGTCGTCGAGGCAGAAACCCTCGGGGTCGGTCCCGGAGGCCTTCTTCGTGCCGTCGTAGATGCTCCGGCAGGCCATGTTGGTCGGGTTCTCCATCGTACCGCTCGTCGCGGGGTCGTCCGCGCCGATGCTGTCACAGCCGACGGTCGCCTTCGGACCGAAGAAGTCGCAGGTCACCGTCGGACCGAAATCGCAGACCGGGTCGGAGACGATCGGCTTGTTGTTGATCGACAGGGCGTTCCAGCCCCGGCACTCGTAGTCGCCGTACTTGTCGACCTTGCCGCCCGTCAGCACCTCCTTGCGGCAGGTGTCCGCCTTGGTGAGATCGCACTTCTTCATGCAGATACCGCCGTAGAAGAGGGTGTGGCAGGCCGCATCGGCCGGGCACGCGGCCTCCTTCAAGGTGGAACCGAAGGCGCAACCGGAGATGTTGCAGTAGCCGTTCCGCGCGTGCACCGTGCACACGCCCGGGTCACACTTGCCGCCCGTGCAACCGCCCGTGCAGCACTCGCCCGCCGTCTTGCAGGCCGCCCCGGCCTTCAGGAGCTTGGTCCGGTCGTACTCCATCTCGCAGCGCATGTTCCCGGCGCAATCCTTGTCGGAACCGCAAGGAGAGCCGATCTTCGCCGCCGCGTTGCCCTTCGAGTGCGGGGCGCAGAGACCGCTCGCCGTGTCGCACTTGCCGGGCTCGGTGCAGACCCCCGCCGTGCCCGTGTCGGTCAGCGGCTCGCAGGTCTCACCCGTGGCGCAGTCCTTCTTGGACGTGTCACAGGTCTTGCCGTTGGTGATGGGGCACTCGTCGTCCTTGGTGCAGCCGAAGCGCAGGCAGACGGCCTGGTCGGTGACGCGCGTGATCGACGAGCTGCGCGGATGGCAGGCGAAGGGCGACTGGCACTCGTTCTTGCCGAGCTGCGGAGCGCAGTTCTTCAGGCAGAGGCTGATCGTCTTGCCGCTCGTCAGCTCGATGCCGTAGCACGCGTTCTTCGGCCGGTCGGGGCAGCTGTCCTCGTTCGCGAGCGGGGTGGCCGGGTTGTCCGGCTTGCACTCGCAGGTACAGATTCCGCCCTGGGTCTGCGAGAGGAGGAGGCAGGTCGCGTTCTGGCCGCACTCCTGGCCCTTCTCGGTGCACTTCTTCCCGATCACAGCCGGATCGCAGGTGGCTGTGCCACCGTCCGCCTTGGGACCCGCCTCACCGCCGGGACCGCTGTCTCCCGGAATGACGCTCTCGCCGCCGCCACCGTCGAGCGTCGGGCCCCCCCCTTCCTTTTGGGAGCCGCCGTCCGCCGGCGTGGTGGAGCTTTTGCCGCAGGCGCCCAGCGTGGCTGCGCCCGCGAATGCGAAGACCAATGCCAACCGTCTCATGTTCCTAAGGCCTCCATCGGCGATGGGTTTCTGCAGGTCCAACACCTACAGTGCAAACCAAAGTGTGGACGCGCTTAACGCAGTCTTTGCGCGCCTGTCAAGGGGAAACGGGGTCAGTTCATGATTAACTGCCGGAGATTATTGGAGCTGGTCTCAGTCCAGCAAGCCTCGCGCCATCCCCTCGTGCGGCAAAATCTCCCATGATGTCACACATCCGTGCCGCGCCGGCCCTCGCAGAGCCTGACAGCGCTGTCAGGCCCTCTCTCCCCTTGAGAGACTCCTCACGGTGCCCCGCTCCGTCGCTCACGCCGCCAAACCGCACGGCGTGACAGGCGGCGCCGCGGGCGTTAGCCTCTCCCCATGCCCACGCGATGCGTTCTCCGGTCCGCGACACGCTATCGGTCGGCCGTCGCCCTCGGAATCCTGCCGTGGCTCCTCGGCCTCGAATCCCTCGCCGTCGGGCGCCCCCCTCCGCCCGTGCCGCGCGTCGCCCCCCCGATCCCCCGCCCCCCTCCTCGCACCGGGCGCGCCCTGCCCTCCGCGCGCCCGCTCCCCGCACAGCCGGGGGACCCCGCGCCGCTCGTCAGCGAGGAGTACGCGGACGCCGTCGTGGCGCTCGCCAAGGGGAAGCTGCGCGTCGTCCGGCTGCGCAAGGGCCGCCTCGCGAAGCCCGAGCACCTTCCCCGCTTCGTAGGTCGTTATCAGGTGCGGCTCTACGCCGAGAAGACCCTGCGGGACCTCGTGCGCTTCAACTTCCCCCTCACGGCGCCGGCAGGTGAACCCACGCTGCCGAACCTAGATCTCAACCGATCGATGGCGCGCGGGGTGAACGCCGAGGCTACGGTCCGCATCCCCATCGTGCCGGGGCTGACCCACCTGGAGATTCTGGACAGCCGGACCGCCGCCCGCGTCTCGTTCAGCCTGAAGGGGATCGCGCCGGCGCTCCCGCCGCTCGCACCCGCGGTCAGGAAGGGAGCCTTCGGGCTCGAGCCCACCGCGCCTACTCCTTCGAAGGCGCCTGCGCCTGCGGGACGCTGACCTCCTCGCCCCGCACCTTGGCCCGGATGTACACGAAGGTGGCCTGGATGGCCGACACGATGGGTACCGCCAGGAGCGCTCCCATCGGCCCGTAGGTCCGCTCGCCCGCCACGACCGCGAAGATCACGATCACCGGGTGGATCTTCGCCGCAGAGCCGATGATCTTCGGGTTCAGGACGTTCGCCTCGAGGAGGTGAATGCCGATGATCCAGCTCAGGATCAGGAAGCCGCGCGGAAGGTCCACCCCCTCCTTGCCCGACACCAGCGCCACCACCACGATGGGGATGCTGGAGAGGATCGAGCCGAAGATCGGGATCAGGCTCATCGTCCCGGCGAGCAGGGCGAGGAGGAAGGAGTACTTCACGCCGAAGACCTTGAGCCCGATCCAGGTCAAGACCGCGTTCACCACGCAGATGAGAAGCTGACCACGTATCGCCCCCGAGAGCCCCCGGTTGATTCGCGCGAGCACCTCGTCGAAGTCGTGGTGGTACTTCTTCGGCGCCAGCCCTCGGATCCCACCGAGGATGCGTGCCGTGTCGAGCAGCAGGAACGCGCTGATCATCAACACCAGGATGAAGGTGGTGATGGCGTGCAGGAGTCCCACCACGGCGCGCTGACCGAAGCGCAGGACCCGATTCATCCGCGACTCCGAATCGCGCACTGACTCCTGGATGAATCGATTGATCGCATCCTCGAAGCGGCCGGCGCCGAGGGATGGCGGGCGCCGGACCTCCCCTGGGCCGACGACCCACCGCCCGTCCTCGAGCCGCGACACCTCGAGGCGCATCTGCCGCACGTCGAGCTCGACCGTCCCGTCTGGAAGGCGCTTGACCGAAATGCGAGACGACGGCCCGTGCTCCTCGGGGGGCCGCGCGACGGCAGGCCCACCGAGCAGGTCACCTTCCAGGTTGGCCTGCAGCCAGCCCGCGACGCGGGGCACGTACTCGGTCTTGGCTTTCTCCCAGATCGCCGGCGCCTCCCGGACCAGCCGCCGGAGGTCCTGGCTCACCCTCGGCACGAAGGAGGTGAAAAAGAGCACGGCCAAGCCGAGCAGCACGAGGTAGAGCACGATGAGCCACGCGAAGCGCGGCAACGCTCGCCCCCCGATCTTCCACCGCCCGAGAAACGACAGCACGGGGGAGAGGACGTAGGTTACGAGCACCGCCAGCACGAACGGCAGAACCACCTGACGGAAGACCACCAGCACGAGGAGCACGAAGGCCAGAAAGCCCCAGAGACGCGCCGTCTCACGGAACCAGGCCCAGAAGCCGAGCCGTGCCGCGGCGGCCGCGGCGGCGGCGTTCGCGTCTCCTCGCCCGTCGGGCGCGGGGTGTTTTCCCGTCTGGTCGATCGGTCGTTCGTCGCTCACGCGCTCACCCGCTCTCCGGCGCGGCGTCCCCACGCGACCCCGGCCACCCCCCACCGCTTGCAGGAGGTGCACCGCCAGAACATCTCGGCTGCCGCGTGACCGCACGCCGCGCAGCGGTACCCGCGCTCGGCCCGTCCGAGCACCGCGAGCAACTCCTCGAGGTGCCGGCGCACCTCCTGGTGCGTCCCGCTCTTAAGCACGAGGCGCGCCGCCTCCCGGCGCGCAGGCACGAGCCCCGGGTGTTCTTCGACGAGCCGCTCGAGGCGCACGAGCGCCGTCGCCGCATCCTGGCCCGCGAGCAGTCGCGCTTGCGCCAGCCGCAGCTGGACGTCCCCCGGCCGCGCGGTGAGCAGGGTCTGCAGCGTCTTGCCCAGCTCGTCCGCGCTCCCCGCCCGCGCGTGCGCAGCCTCGAGGTGCGGCTGCAGGAACGCGATGAGCTCGGGCTTGAGCGTCAACGCCCGCCGGAAGGCCTTGGCCGCGCTCGCCGGACTCCCGCGCTCGAGCTGAAACTGCCCGAGCTCGAAGAGCGCGTGGATCGAGGTCCCATCCGCTGACAGGGCCCGCCGAAGCGCGCGCCTCGTACCGTTCAGGTCCTTCTTCGCCAGGTGCTCGTGGGCGAGCTGCGCCCAGAGGTGGGCTACCAGTGCCCCGCAGTCGGTCCCGGAGAGCTTCCCCACGCGCTTCTGCGCGAGCGCCGCCCGTTCCCACTCCCCCGTCTCCTCGTAGAGCGCCGCGAGCTCGCGCCAGGCGGGGGCGGCCTTCTTGTCGTGCGCCACCACCCACTCGAGCGCCTGGATCGCCCGCCGCGGAAAACCGGCGGCCCGGAAATCCAGCGCGAGCTGCTTGTGCACCCGTCGCCGCGTGGGCTGGTCGATGTCGCGGCGCACGAGGATCGACTGGTGCACCCGCACCGCCCGCTCGTGCTCCCCTCGCTGACGGAAGAGCGCGCCGAGGGCGAAGTACGCCTCGACGGTACGCGTGTTCTCCTGCAGGGCCTTCGTGATCTCACCGATCGCGGCGTCGGTGTTCCCCTCGACCGCCTCGGCCAGGCTCCGCGCGTAGGTCCGTCCTTCCTTCGCCGCCCGCTGCAGCGGCCGCCGGTCCGGGACGTAATAGCGGCCGAGCAGCGTCCCCACGACCAGCAAGAAGAACCCGACTCCGACCAGGAGCAAGAGGTTCATCGGCCGGCCCTCGCCTTGGGCTCGTCCTCGTCCAGCGCGAGGGACGACTCTTCGAAGGCGGCCTCGTCGCCGACGGACGCCGCCGCGCCACTCGCCGACGCCGGGAGATCCTCGAGGGGCGCAGGAGCCGTGATCGCCAGATTCCGCAGGTCCGAGAGCTCACCCTCGAGCTCGCGGATGTAGCGCTGGTCCCGGTTGCGATCCACCGCTCGGCGGATCCAGGACGGAACGAGCGCGAGCATTGTCAGCCCGCACCCCGCGCCCAGCGAGGCCAGCATGATGGCCCAGAGCGGAGACTCGTACTCCACCACGTAGAAGGGGTCCCCGAGACGCGCCTGCGCGGCAGGCACTCGGACCACCACCCACTGCGCGTTCTCCTTGAAGAAGAGCACCAGAACGCCCACGGAGAATACGACCATGATCACTGCCGCGACCAGCACCAGCGAACGCAGCGGCCGGCTCACGCGAGCTCCTCCTCCACCGTGGGAACGAGATCCCGCATGACGGGCACGAGCTGGTCGTAGCTATCCGCGAGCCCGATGCTCAGGACCTTCGTCTCGCCTACCACGGGCAGGAAGTTCGTGTCGCCGACCCAGCGCGGGACCAGGTGATAGTGGCAGTGCTCCGCTATCCCTGCGCCGGCCGCCTCGCCGAGGTTCATCCCCACGTTCACACCTTGCGGCCGGAGCGTCTCGCGGAGGGAACGAGTCGCTCGGCGCAACACCTCGGCCAGCACCCAGTAGTCGGGGGGGGAGAGCTCCGACGGGTCCGCCGCGTGAAGTCGCGGCACCGCCATCAGATGGCCACTGTTGTACGGGTATCGATTCAGGATCAGGAAGGCGCGTCTCCCGACCGACAGCAGCAGGTTCGCGCGATGCTGGTCCTCGTCCAGGGCGGGAAGAGCGCAGAAGATGCACCCCTCGGGCTTCGGGCCGGCCGGCTCACCGAGCAAGTAGCCCTTCCGCCAGGGGGCCCATAGGCGCTTCAAGGTCTTCGCTCCTCGAGGCGCCCATTATAGTGGGCTCCCCGCGGTGCGCGCGACATTTGCGGCGCCTGCGGCCAGCTCTTAGTCGTCGTCGCCGTCGCGGCGGCTCTTGCGGTCGCCCTTCTCGCCGCGACCGCCCTTGGCGGTCTTGAGCGCGAGGTCCGCGAGCTTGCCTTTGAACACGTCACCCAGAGTGGCGCGCTCGGCCCCGGCCGCGAAGCCCTGAACGTCCGCCAGCTCCTCGGCACGGGCCGCGGCGCGCATGCTGAGCGCGATCTTGCGCTCGCCTTCGTCGACCGTGATCACCTCCGCGCGAACGGTGTCGCCGGGGTTGACCATCTTGCGCGGATCCTCGACGCGCTCCTCGGAGAACTCGGAGACGTGGATCAGCCCCTCCACCCCCTTCTCGAGCTCGACGAACGCGCCGAAGTCGAGCACCTTCATCACCTTCACCTCCACCACCTTGCCGGGCGGGTACTCGACGGGGATACGCTCCCAGGGGTCGGGGATGGTCTGCTTGATGCCGAGCGAGATCTTGGGCTTGTCGCCCTCCATGTCGATGTTCAGGACCACCGCCTCGACCTCGTCCCCCTTCTGATAGAGCTCGGAGGGGTGCTTGATCCGCTGGGTCCAGGACAGGTCGGAGATGTGGACCAGACCGTCGATCCCCTCCTCGATCTCGACGAAGATGCCGAAGTCGGCGATGTTGCGCACCCGGCCCTTGACGATGGTGCCGAGCGGGTACTTCTCGGAGAGCAGCTCGTAGGGGTTCGGCTCGAGCTGCTTCATCCCCAGGCTGATGCGATTGTTCTTCGCGTCCACGTCGAGCACGATGGCTTCGACGGTATCCCCCACGGCCACGACCTTCGACGGGTGCTTCACGCGCCGCGTCCAGCTCATCTCCGAGACGTGGATGAGCCCCTCGATCCCCTGCTCGAGCTCCACGAACGCGCCGTAGTCCTTCAGGCTGACTACCTTGCCCCGCACCTGGCTGCCCGCCGCATACCGCGCCTCGGCGTTGAGCCACGGATCCTCGGAGATCTGCTTCAGCCCGAGGGAGACGCGCTCGGTCTCCGGGTTGTACTTGAGCACCTTGACGCGAACCTTGTCCCCCACCTGGAAGAGCTCCGAGGGATGGTTGACCCGCCCCCAGGACATGTCGGTGATGTGGAGCAGGCCGTCGATCCCGCCGAGGTCGATGAAGGCGCCGTACTCGGTGAGGTTCTTCACCACCCCCTCGACGATCTGGTCTTCCTTCAGCTTCTCGAGTGTGGCGGTCTTCAGCTCGGCGCGCTCCTTCTCGAGGAGCACGCGCCGGCTGAGCACGATGTTGCCGCGCTTCTTGTTGAACTTGATGACCTTGAACTTGTAGGTCTGGCTGATGAACGAGTCCAGGTTCCGGACCGGGCGCAGATCCACCTGCGACCCGGGGAGGAAGGCCTTCACACCGCCGCGGATGGTGACGGAGAGGCCGCCCTTCACGCGCTGCGTGATGGTCCCCTCGATCAACTCGTCGCGTTCGCACGCCGCGCTGATCTCGTCCCACACCTTCAGCTTGTCGGCCTTCTCCTTGCTGAGAACGATGAGACCATCCTCGTTCTCGCGGCTCTCGAGCAGCACCTCAACCTGATCCCCTGCCTTGACGTGGACCTGCCCATCGGTGCCGGTGAACTCGTCGAGAGGGATCTGTCCCTCCGACTTGAAGCCGATGTCGACGACTACGTGTTCCTTGCCGACGAGAATGACGCGGCCGGTGATGATGTCCCCTTCATTGAACTCATCACCGATGATGGTCTGCTCGAACAGTGCGGCAAAGGACTCGGTGTCGTCGGGCAGGCGGGCCACTCCCCGCTTGCTGTCGCTGGTGGTTTCGACCATTTGAACTTCGAAGCTCCTTCCTCGTTCGTCTCGATTTCTTCGGCTAAACCCCGGTAAGTCCTTGACTATTGAGGGCCTGCCGAAAATCGCTGGGAATCTACGCCCCTGCGGGGCCGATGTCAACTGCTCAGACCGACTCCCCCCAAGGAGGGTTCATCAGCGCCGCGTCGGCCGGGACGGCCGCGCCACGGACGAACACGCGACGTCCGGCCCGCTCCACGCGCCCCTCGGCGAGGAGCTGGAGCGCCCGGGGGTAAAGCCGGTGCTCCTGCGCCAGGATGCGGCGGGTGAGCGTCTCCTCGTCGTCACCGTCGAGAACGGGGACCACCGCCTGCGCGATGATCGGTCCGCTGTCGGTCCCCTCGTCGACGAAGTGGACGGTGCAGCCGCTCCACTTGGAACCGTACGCGAGAGCCTGGCGCTGGGCGTGAACCCCCGGAAACGCGGGGAGCAGCGCGGGATGGATGTTCACGACGCGGTCCGGAAAGGCGGAGAGGAAGCGCCCCGAGAGGATCCGCATGAAGCCCGCGAGCGCGATCCACTCGGCTCCCGTTCGGGCGAGCGCCTCGATGAGCGCCCCCTCGAAGGTAGCGCGGTCCGCGTAGTCGCGATGGGAGATCACGACGGTCGGCACGCCCGCGCGCCGAGCCCGCTCGAGCGCGTAGACGCCGGGGCGGTTGCTCACCACCACGCGGACCTCCGCGTCGAGACGTCCGTCGGCCACCGCGTCGAGAATGGCCTGGAGGTTCGTGCCGCTCCCGGACACCAGGACCCCGAGGCGCAACCGGCTCACGCGACGAACTCCACCGCCGAGCCGGTGCGCGGCACGAGCTCCCCGACGATCCACGAGGGGATCTCACCGAGGAGAGCCCGCGTCCGGTCGGCATCCTCCGGTGGCACGACGATCAGGAGGCCGAGACCCATGTTGAAGGTGCGGCGCAGCTCCTCCTCCGCCACGGGTCCTCGCTCGCCGATGAGGCGCATCACCCGCGGCACGGGCCACCTTTCCGGATAGAGCCGGAAGGCCAGCGTGTCGGGGATGACGCGCGGCGGATTCTCGACGAGCCCCCCGCCAGTGATGTGGGCGATCGCTCTCGGCTCCACCTGCTCGAGCAGCGCGCGGACGGGCTTGACGTAGATGCGCGTTGGCTCGAGGAGTTCGTCGGCCAGGCTTCGACCGAACTCGGGCACCACCGCGTCGAGGTCCGCCCCCTCCCCGACCAAGACGCGCCGCGCCAGGGAGTACCCGTTCGAGTGTAGCCCCGACGAGGCCACGCCCACCACGAGGTCCCCCGCCGCCGCCTTCCGCCCGTCGATGACCCGCGACGCCTCCACGACTCCCACGACGAACCCGGCCAGGTCGTACTCCCCTCCCGAGTAGAATCCCGGCAGCTCCGCCGTCTCGCCACCGAGCAGCGTGCAGCCGGCCTCCTCGCACCCCCGCAGGACCCCTTCCAGCACCCCCTGCGCGACCGGTAGCTCGAGCGTTCCGACTGCGAAGTAATCCAGGAAGAAGAGCGGCTCGGCTCCCACGCACAGCAGGTCGTTCACGTTCATGGCCACCAGGTCCACGCCGATCGTGGCGTGGCGCCCCGTCGCGAACGCGAGCTTCAGCTTCGTCCCCACCCCGTCGGTGCTCGCCACGAGGAGCGGCTCCTCGAGTCCCCGCGGCAAGCGGAACAGTCCCGCGAAGCCGCCGATCCCGGACACGAGCTCCGGCCGATGCGTGGCCCGTGCGCGACTGCCGATCCATCGGGCGAGCGCGTTCCCCGCATCCACGTCCACGCCAGATGTCTTATATGTTATTGATTTCATTTTGTTATTATGCGCTCTGGCGCGGTCGCACCATAGCCCGCGCGCATCGAGAGGTCAAGTCATCGGAACGCGCGCGCCCCCTTGCGGCGCCCCCTCCCGTCAGGCATGCTGCGCGACGGGAGAACACGATGCCCCTCGATCCAGACCTGATCCGAATCCTGCGGTGCCCGAAGTGCAAAGGGGAGCTCGAGCTCAAGAAAGACGAGAGCGCCTTCATCTGCCACGGGTGCAAGCTCACCTACCCCGTAGTGGACGAGATTCCCAACTTCCTGGTCAGCGAAGCGCAGCCCCTGCAGAAGTAGGGCGCGGGGCCCTCTGGCCGCCTCGGAGGACCGGAACTAGTCGTCCCTCCCGACCGGCCCGGGCGCGTTCCGCCAGCGCACCGCGGCAGCCGCCGCTTGGTCGCAGAGGATACGTCTCATGACGGCACGACAGATCGTCTTCATCGCCCTCCTTCTCATCGCCTCCGGACTCTTCGCCCGCACCGCACGACGCATGGTCGGCGCCCTGCGGCGAGGGCGGCCCACTCTCGCCGGCTTCCGCGACTGGGGGGGGCGCGTAGGGGACGTGCTCCTCTTCTTCTTCTTCCAGCGGTCCGTCGCGCGCGAAGGGCTCTCCTGGCATCATCTGCCTATTTTCTGGGGTTTTCTCATCATCACCGTGGGCACGGTGGAGATCGTCCTGAGCGGCGCGATCCCCTCCTTCTCCTTCGCGTGGCTCTTCGGAACCCGCGTGGACCACGGCTTCAAGACGGTGCTCGACCTGGCCAACCTCTGGGTGCTGGCCATGGTGACCTGGGGCTTCCTCCGACGGATCATCATCAAACCGCGGCTCATCCCCCTCAGCCTCGACGCCGCCCTCGTCCTCGGGCTCATCGGGCTGCTCTGCGTCTCGCACTTCGTCCACTACGCCTTCGGCGGCCACGAGGTGCAGCACCTGCCGATCAGCGCCTACGTGGCGCGCCTTGCGGGAGCCGGCAGCACCGCGGTGGGGCACACGGTCGCCGAGGTCGCGTGGTGGACGCACGTGCTGATCATCCTCTTCTTCCTGAACTACATCCCGCACTCCAAACACATCCACCTGCTCGGATCGCTGCCGAACATCCTGCTCCGGAACCGCGGGCAGCGTGGCGTTTTGCCAAAGCTGGACCTGGAGGACGAGAACCAGTGGGGCGTCAGTCGCTTCGACCAGTTCGACTGGAAGTCGCTCCTCGACACCTACGCCTGCACGGACTGCGCTCGCTGCAGCAACAACTGCCCCGCGATGGCCACGGACAAGCCGCTCAGCCCGATGCATCTCATCCACGACGTCCGCCACGAGATGCTGGCCCGCGGCGCGCTGCTGGCGAGGCTCTCGCCGTCCGTGAAGCCCGGGGTGGAGGCGAAGCCCGACGAGCCGAAGCCGAGCGCGCAGGACGAGGCGGTCCTGAAGGAGCTCGAGGCCCTGCCCTCGATGGTGGGCGGACGCATCAAGGACGAGACGCTCTGGTCGTGCACCACCTGCGGCGCCTGCGAGGCGGTCTGTCCGGTGTTCATCGAGCACCCGATGAAGATCCTCCAGATGCGCACCCACATCACGCTGGCCGAGGAGCACCGCGTCCCCGGCGAGCTCAAGCGCATGTTCCGTGGCATCGAGAACAATCAGAACCCGTGGGGGATCGGGTCCGACAAGCGCATGGACTGGGCCGAGGGGCTCGACGTGCCGGTCATGGCGGACAAGGGCGAGGCGGAGTACCTGGTGTGGATCGGCTGCGCCGGAAGCTTCGACGACAGCGCGAAGAAGATCTCCCGGGCCTGGGTCCAGCTCCTCAGCGAGGCCGGCGTGGATTTCGCCGTGCTCGGTCTCGAGGAGGGGTGCACCGGCGATGCGGCGCGCCGCGCGGGCAACGAATTCCTCTTTCAGATGATGGCCGAGGCGAACGTGGAGACGCTGAAGGGCTACAAGGTGAAGAAGATCCTCACCACCTGTCCCCACTGCTTCCACAGCTTCAAGAACGAGTACCCGGCCTTCGGCGGCACCTACGAGGTGACGCACCACTCTCAGTTTCTGGCGAAGCTGGTCGCCGAAGGGAAGCTGAAGCCTAGCCCCAAGGTGCAGGAGGCCGTGGCCTATCACGACGCGTGCTACCTCGGCCGGTGGAACAACGAGTACGAAAACCCCCGCGCCGTGGTCGCGGCGGCGACCGGAAAGCCGGCCATGGAGCTTCCGCGCCACCACGAGAAGAGCTTCTGCTGCGGCGCCGGCGGGGCGCACATGTGGATGGAGGAGCACGGCCCGCGCATGAACGTGAACCGCACGGAAGAGGCGGTGAAGACCGGCGCCAAGACCATCGCCACGGCCTGTCCCTTCTGCAACGTGATGCTCTCCGACGGCATAAAGGCGCTGAACCGCGACGACGACGTCCGCGTGGTGGATCTCGCGCAGCTGCTCGCCGAGGCGCTCCCGAAGTCCTCCGCACCTCCCGCCGGCGACGCCCCGGCGACCGAGTGAGCCGCCATAGGGTTAACCCTGCGCGTTCGTACGAGATCTCGGCGGCAGCGCCTTTGACTTCAGCGATCGGGACGGCTAGAGTGAGGCCATGCTCGGGGCCTGCCTGCTGAGGGTCGCACCCGCCACGCTCCTCGTGCTCACCGCCTGCGGCAGCGACGGAAAGCCCACGCCGGGGGTGCTGGACCCGTGCGAGTCCCCCATGGCCGGCGTCCTCGGCTGCGCAGCAGGACAGCGCGCAGGGATCACGGCGGCGCAACCGACGATCGAGGCCACCTGCCGGCGTCTCGAAGCCTGCGGGATCATCGGAGGGGCGTTCCTGCGACCCTCGGGCGACGAGTGCAAGGAAGATAGCCAGTGCGGCGTGGGCTCCTGCCTCCCCGACGACAAGGGCGTCCCCCGCTGCCGGTACCACTACCTCGACCACGCCTGGTGTGTCGCGCGACTGACCCTAGGGCGGAGCGACCCGTGTGGGGGAGACCGACGCTACGGAGCGGACGAGCTCGCGTCCATCGGGCGGTGCATCGACCAGCTGGCGTGCGGAAGTCTGGGGCTGCCGCTCGCGGCCAAGCTCGGCTCGGCCGAGAAGCGTCCGGCCCTCGACAAGTACACCTGCAACAACGGCAAGAGCATGTGGACCGCCACGGTCTGCGACAACGGACTGCTCGGGTACTGATGGGCGCGCGCGCCAGGCACCTCCTCGCCACGTGGCTCGTCGTTGGCCTCGCCCTCTCGAGCGGGAACGCGCGGGCCCAGGACGACGCGCGTCAGGAAAGCCTGCTCAGGCTGCTCAAGGCCCGTCCTCGCGGCATGTCGGCCGATACCTGGCGCGAACAACGTCGCGAGGCGGCCCGCGAGCTCGGACGGCTGAAAGAGAAGCGCGCCGTACCGACGTTGCTCGCCATCATCGCCAAGGAGCGGTTCGACGTCATCCTGGAGATCGCCATCGACGCCCTCGGCGAGATGGGAGACCGGCGCGCTGTCGAACCGTTGAAGGCCCTGCTCCACGACCCGGCTCTCGACGCGTACGTCCGCGACGCGGTCGCCGGAGCGCTCAAGAAACTGGGTGCGGGCGCCAAGCAACCGACCCCGGTGCCCCCCGAGCCAAAGACCGGCCCGAAGCCGACCGTCAAGCCCCCGCCGAAGGTGGGACAGCGCCCCGAGGAGTCCCCCGAGGCGAAGCCCGCCGAGACCGAGCCACCGAAGTCGCCCCCCTGCCGCGGGTGCGGGAGACCGGAAGCGCAGCGCCACGGCTTCGGCGAGCTCCCGCGACTGAATCTCTCACCGCTCGACAGGGAGCCTCTCGCGCGCCAGGAGCGCTTCGACATCGTGGCGGGCGGCGGACACCTCCGCTGGGACGGTGCCTCGGGGCAGGCCAGCGCGGGGGCCTTCGGACGAACGCGGTACTATCGCCAGCTGGAACGCCGCGCCTTCGGCTACTCCGTGGACGGCGCGGCCTCCGTGGCCTTCGATCTCGCCCGACCGCCCGCAGGGAACACCGCCTGGTCCTTCGCACACGACCTCGCCGTGAACCCCGAGGTGCGCTACTACCCCTTCCAGCGTGACCTCCCCCTCTTCTTCGTCCAGGCCGCGGCAGGCCTCGGCTACGGGCTGGGCCTGGCAGCGCTCCCGCTCGCTCCCGACAAACGCTTCTCCTTCGCGGCGCACGCGTCGGTCGGCGGAGGCCCGGGCTACGGGCGCATCGTCAACGTGGGTTCGCGCCTGCGCGCCAAGCGCCTCGAACGGGTGCTGCTCGGCGCAGGCCTGCTGAAGGGCCCGCTCTCGGCGCCCGCGACGAGCGCGCTCTCCCTCTCCTGGTACAAGCTGCGCAACCAGCTCGGCAGCTTCCGGCAGCTCGGACACACGCTCGAGCTGCTCCGCGAGCACGGCATGGTGCGGGACGCAGAACCCGACGCCGCGACCGTCTACCGCATGATCCGCATTCTGGACGACCCGCAGCTCGACGACCGGCCGGACGGCATGCTGTTTCGCCTGGGGTACGGCTACGCGCGGACCTTCGTCAAGGAAGGCCAGGACCGCGACATCGGCTTCCTATACGCCACGGGCGAATTCCGCCGGCAGCGGCAGACGACCCGCGCCTTTCAGGCAGAGCTCCGCTTCTACTGGAACATGATCGGCGAGGACGACCTGGCCCTCTCGGCCAAGGTTTCCTACGACTGGCTGCTCTACAACACGGCCTTCGACCCCCTCGGGATCCTGTCGGCGACCCTCACGGGCGGCTTCAGCAGCCAGCCGGGCCTCTCGCTCGGCGACCACGGCCTCGGCTACCGACTCCTCGGCGGAGCGAGCTACAGCCGCCACTTCACCCGAGGCTCACGCGTCGCGGCGTCGCTCTTGGGAGGCGTCGACAACGGGGGAGGACTCGTGCTCTTCACGCTGGAAGCGCAGTACGGAATCGCCGCCGGATCCTATCTCGCCGCGGAGTAGCACCGCTGGCAGCGCAGCTACCCGCGGTGGGCCCTCTCGGCCACGAACTCCGCCGCGCGACTCGCCAGAGCCATGATCGTGATCTGCGGGTTGACGGCGATCGACGAGGGCACCGACGCGCCGTCACACACGAAGAGGCCACGCACGTCGTGCGTCTCGTGGGTCGGCCCGACGACCGACCGGCGCGGATCTCGCCCCATGCGCGCCGTGCCCAGAGGATGGTACGCCGTGAGCTCCAGATCCCGGGCGCGAAGAGGCATGCGACGGAAACGCGCGATGTCACCGAGGTCCCGGATCTCGGGGGCGCCGGGGATCGGCGGGAAGATCGCCTCCGCACCCGCGGCGAGGTAGATGCGGAACAGGATCTCCAGGCCGCGGCGCAGGCGTGCCAGATCGTGGTCGTTAAGGTGGTAGGTCATGAGCGGCCGGCCGCCCGGTCCACTCCCCCACACACGGCCGCGGGACGTGTCCTCGACGAGAAAGCCGAAGCACCCCAGCCGGTCGTAAGCCTCCATCACCTGAGAATAGCGTCGGCCCACCTGCGTCAGCGCTCCCGCGCCGAGGTCGAGCGGCGCGAAGGCGCCCTCGAAGAGCAACCCCTCTCCGTGGAAGGCCTCGATCCCGTAGCCCTGAGGAATCGCCGCGTACCCCCGCACCGGCGTCGGGAAGAGCCCGAGCACCGCCGCCGCGGGGTGGATCGACAGGTTGCGCCCGAGCTCGCCGCTCTGGTTCGCCAGCCCTTGCCGCAGGAGCAGCGCCGGCGTCATGACCGCACCGGCGCAGATGACGACCGCCTTGGCCCGCACCCGGAGTGCGCGCCCGTCGGCGGTGGAGGCCACGACACCCACCGCCCGACTCCCCTCGAGGAGCACCTCGTCGACGCGTGCGTTGTAGTAGACCGACGCCCCGCTGCGCAACGCCACTGGAAGGTACGAGACGTCGGTGCTGCGCTTGGCCCCCGTGGGGCAGCCGAAACAGCACAGCCCCTGTCCGTCGCAGTCTGGGGCGTTCCTAAGCAACGGCCCATGTTCGGCGATGCCCAGCGCATCGCACCCCCGCGCGATGACGTCCGCCATCCCCCCGAGATACCGCGCGTCCGCCGGGGCGACCCCGAGCACGCGCTCGACCTTCGCGAAATACGGTTCCAGGCGCTCGGCGGTGAGCTCGGAGAGCCCGTACTCCCGCGACCATTTGTGCAGCACGCGCTCGGGCGTGCGGTAGCAGGTCCCCGAATTGATGGCCGTCGTCCCCCCCACGCACCGCCCCATGAGGACCGGGATGAAGCCGCTGCCGAGAGCGGGAGTCACTCCTCCTTCTCGGTAGAGGAGACGCTGCATCTCCACCGGTCGCCCGGTGTACTGGTGTCGCGCGTAGTGCCCCCCCTCCTCGAGGACCACGACGGCCTGACCCAGCTGCGCGAGCTCTGCCGCGACGACGGCCCCGCCCGCGCCGCTCCCGACCACCACGACGTCCGCCTCGAGCTCCTCGTCTGCCGCGAGCTCTGCCGCGTTCACCAGGCGCGGATGCCCACGCACACCCTCCTCGCGGACCTCCGCGGCGCGATACGTCGCGTCGATCAGCGCGAAGAGCCGCGGATCGTCGTACCGCGCGACCTTGAGCGGAGTCACCACGGCGCGCAGGAAGCTCCTCGCGGCGTAGCCGCCGCCGAGCAGCCCGTCGAGCAGTTCAGTGCGCTCGAGCTGCGGCAGCGACTCGAACGGTCGGCCGCGACGCAGGCGCGCCAGCGCGCCCAGCGCGTGGAGCAGCGCGGTGTACCCGTGTCGCGTGCTCGCCGGGCTGCCTGCGAGCCACGACTGCAGGCGGTCCACGACCCCCGGGTCGGCGGCACCGAAGCGCGCTCCTGCGGGCATGCTGCTCTCTGCCAACGCGTGTAGTCGACGACGAAGCGCGGGTGAGAAGCCCCAGGGTCGCGAAGTCATTTCTCTAAGGGTAGGCTACGGCGTCGCGCGCGGCAACGTGGCGCAGGCCCGACGGTGGACCGCGGAGAGCTCACGCATCTCTTCGCGGAGGCGGCAGGCAGAGCAAGCAGACCACTCGCTGGCCGCGGAGGACAGACTCGAGAGGACCGCTGGTCCGCACCACGTGCACGCCGCAGAAGACCTCGCCGCAGACCTCGCACCGGTACCCCGTCTCGCTCCGCACGAGGCGCCTCAAGCCGCGGCGGCGCTGCGGCACCGTCGTCCGCCAGCCACACATGCGGCACTCGTGGTCCAATTTCGGCCCAGGCGGGGGAGGAACGATGAGCGTCGGATCGGCCTCTCGCTCGCGCTGGAGCTGCTCGGCGAGCCGGATCGCAGCTTCCCCCTCCGCCCCTGCCACCTCGACCGACGGAGCGAGCCGCACCCCCGCGGACGATGGCGGCTTTGGCGCCCCCTGCGGCGGCTCCGGCGGCTGTCTCCCCGCCCAGACGCGCGTCGCGAGGTCCTCGGGCTCCACCATCCCGCTGACGGCCACCTCCTCCGCCGTCCGCGCCATGGAGGCGGGCGGTCCCTCGTCTCGGATGGTCGGGTCTGAGTCCTTTCCCACGGACACGTTCGCGCAGCCTCTCGCAGCGATGCGCTGCATTGTACCTCGATCGAGCGGGGACCGTCTCAGGTCCCGTCCGGGCGCACCTTGCGCAAGAGCACGTAGAGCGCCCCCGTGCCTCCGTCTTCCGGGCGGGCGGAGCACCAGGCGAGCACCCAGGGCGACGCCGGCCCGTGGGCGAGCGCGTCCATGACGGTCTCCTTGAGGACCGGGCCCCGCTGCGAGGAGTTGAGACCGCGCCCGTGCACGATCGAAACGCACCGCGCCCCCTCGGATCGCGCCTGCCGCAGGAACTGCTCCACGAGGCGCGCTGCTTCGTCGCGGGTCCGCCCGTGCAGGTCCACTCGCGCCGCGCGCGCGAACTCTCCGGCCTTGAGCCGCCGGAGGAGCTTCGGATCCACGCCTGGCCCGAGTCCTTGTACCTGTTCGCCGAGCACCCGGACCTCGAAACCTCCGGGGACGAACTCGACCGGCGTGGGCCGCACCGGGGAACCGCTGGCACGTCGGCGAGGAGGAACGTCCCCAGCTCGCGACGTAGCGGGCGTCACCCGCGTGCTCTCGGGCAAGGGTCTCACGTCCGCTACCGCCTCAGCGAAAGCCGAGACGTCGTCCGGCGAGCGCGAGTCCCCGACTCCCGGCTCGTCTCCGCCCGCCGGCCCAGAGGCGCCCTTGGTACGTCGTTCGTCCGAGGCCATGCTCCCCGTCCACCCTGCAGTATAGCCTCGCGGCCGCCTGCCGCGAGCGTGGCTCTCCCTCTCCCGGTCAAAGCTCCGGTCAAGGCACTAGAACAAGCCGCCGGGGTTCGATATGCTGAGCGCCATGAAACCCGCAGACATCTGCCAATTCGTCCTCGGTAGCAGCAAGCTCGCCCAGATCCTCGACGAGCTCACGAACCCGCAGATCAAGACGGTCCTGAAAGAGGGGAACGTGAAGGTGAAGATGCCGAGCGGCTTCGTACCCCAGCAGCGCCGTCGGCAGCTGTGGTCCGCGCGGATCCTCGAGTCGGTCGTGCAACAGAACCAGACGGCGGCGGCGGAGCTGCTCCAACAGTGGCTGCTGAACCACCGCCGACCGCTGCTCGTGGGATTCCTGGATCAGCTCGGCGTGTCGCACCGGAACGGCGAGACCGACCAGAGCTTCCTGCTCTCGGGTGCTGTGGTGAAGATCCGCGACGCTGCCGAGCGCCTGATGGTCGACTTCGACCGTGGGGAAGCCGCGGCGTACCTGAACTACATCGCGTACCAGCAGCGCGCGACGGTCTTCGACGGGTGGGAGCCGCTCGCGACCGCGGGCACGCCGCCTCCCGGAGCCACCCTGCCGACCGCCGAAACCCCGCCGGCCGCCACCTAGAGCCGGCGCGCCTCGGTCCACCGGACGACGGGCGCTCGCGGACCGTCCTATCGCAAGAGGAAGATGTTGAGCGACCGACCGGAGGCTCGGAACGCCCTCGCTCCACTGCGTACGTAGAAGAGGGCGATCACCTCCGTCCGCACCCCGGCCTGGATGTTGAACGTGAGCTGGGTGATCGAGTTGAAGACCATGTAGAGCCCGAGTCCCGCTCCGGCCTTCTTCTGTTCCACCTCGGCCTGCGCCCCCACGAAGGCCCGACGCAGATACCGGATGATGATGTCGCGATCCAGGCTGCCGAAGGGATCGGACACCGAGAGCGCCACGTAACGGCCGTCGCACGCGTAGCGGAAGTCCACCGCCTCCAGCGGGTCCAGAACCATCCGGTCCCGCCGGTCCACCTCCGAGTACTTCGGCTTTCCGTTGCCGTCCCGAGGGGCGCTGAAGATGGCGTTCATCAACAGCTCGTCCGCCACGAGAGAGATCGGCGGGACGATGGCACCGTAGCAGTCGATCTGGTTGAGAAACCCCTCCAGATCGGCCAGCGCGGCGGCCTTGTCGTCGGATCCTGCGATCCGCCGCTCGTGGACCTTCACCCCCCAGGTCGGGAGGTATTTCTCGATGCCGAAGATGTCGCGTCGGAAGAGCTTGTGGGTGGTGATGATGAGCTCGTGCTCGTCGATCAGATCGTGCGACGCCGAGAGTCCGCCGTGACGTGCCACCAAATTGTTCAGGCTCTGCTCCGTCACGAGGTCCAGGATGAAATGATTCTCCATGTCGTGCGATAGCAGCAACGCGATGGCATCCCGGTGGTCTCGGTAGAGCGCCTCGAGGAGCCAGCGGATCTCGTCCTCGTCGCCCTCGGCGTCGACGATGTACATCTGCCGCTCGGCGTTGAGCTCGCGGGCGATGTCGGATCGACTCGTCGGACAGTGGAAGACCTCGCACCCCGTGGACACGAGAGCGCGGGTGACGTGGCGCCTGACACTACGGTTCGAGGTGACG
Source organism: Deltaproteobacteria bacterium (assembly GCA_020848905.1). Taxonomy (NCBI): domain Bacteria; kingdom Pseudomonadati; phylum Myxococcota; class Myxococcia; species Deltaproteobacteria bacterium. Next base: position 429,884 of record JADLHG010000004.1, on the reverse strand, counting down.
ACGACGACTTTCCCGTAATCCACGGAATTCAATCCTTGCCGGTGTGCCGGTCGGGAATCAGTCGAGCCCCCAAAGGCTCCACTGCCCGTCGGCGTGCCCTGCCGGACACGTCCTCGCCGGAGTGTGACCCCGGACTTCGCGCGCGGGTCGCTCCGCTCGCATCGTGTCCCCCGAATGGCCCCCTCGTTTCGCTTCGCGTCGGGGCGCGCGCTGCGGTCCCACCCACGGCGTATTCCCCGCAGTATACCGCAGTTGCTGAAGACTTCCACTTTCTCCTCGGCCCCTGGCGGCCTGCTCCCACCACCCCACCCCGAAACGGGGCTCGACCGGCCTAGGGCCCGCTCCTGGCTTGCTGTCGCCGCGCCGCTGCCCCTATACTGTGGGCACTCCAACAAGTCGAGCTAGCCGGTGAGTGCCAAGGTCCTTGTTGCCGCGTCGGCGGCCAGTCGAGGTCGCGAACTCGTGCGAACGCTCTCCGCGATTCGCCGTGACGTAGACGTTGTGGTGGGGGATGAGCGGCCGCGCACCTTCAGCAACTACCGGTTGCTGATCTGCGACCTGGGTCCGCGGCTGCCGAGCCCTCAGCCCCTGCTCGCGCAGCTCCGCCCCGATGCCCACGCGGTCCTCATCGTCCCGCGACTCGACGTTGCCGTGGTGGCGCGCCACCTCCAGGACGAGCGCGTGAACCACCTCCTGTCCCAGCCGTCGGATGCCGAGGACCTGCTGAGCGTGGTCGACAAGCTCTCCACCGGGTCCATCTTCGGGATGGAGCGGTACCTCCCCTTCCAGGCCAACATTCACTACCAGCGCCTGGCGAGCTACCCGGGGCGATGCAAGGCGATCGAAGAGCTCGAGGCGCACCTCCAGAAGCGCCGGGTCCGAAGCACCCTGCGGCGGTCGGCGGTGCAGATCGCCGAAGAGCTGCTGATGAACGCCATGTACCAGGCGCCGATGGAAAACGGCCATCGCCTCTTCGCCGACGTCGAACCGCGGGCGCGCCTCCGTCGCAAGACTCCTCGGCCGGTGTCGCTGCGGTACGTCGCGGCCGACAAGAGGATCCACCTCTCGGTTCGCGACCGATTCGGTAGCTTCCGCCGCGCCGACCTGGCGAGCTACCTGCAGCGGTGCACGACCAGCCAGGTGCAGATCGAGGAGAAGAAGCTCGGAGCGGGCCTCGGCCTCTACCTGATCGCCTCCACCGCCTCCCGGATCATCATCAACGTGCTGCCGGGGAGCGTGACGGAGTTCATCACCGTCGTGGAGCCGCCGAGCGCGAACTCGACCATCCGCCTCTTCTCTTTCACCGCGCAGCGACCGCTGTCGATGAGCGAAGGCACCGGTGAGATCACGACTCCCATGCTCGACGACGAGCCGCACGGCGAGCTCGCGGCCGGTCTCTGATACAGCCGCTCGGCTCCCTGGTGCGGGATCTCACTACCGAGACCGCACCAGCACGAAGGCCAGCAGGCCGATCGCCGCGAGCAGCAGGCCGATCACCACGTAGAGCACCTTGCCTGGCGCCCCCTGCGGGGCGGAAGCCGGAGCCCTACCGTCTGCCGGCATCGAGATGTCTGTCAGCAGCCCCCGAAGATCTCGGCTGCTCGGAGCCGTGGGCATCGACGGAAAGGTGGAACTCGGTTGACTCGGCGTGGAGGTGGTGCCGGCCAGCGTGCCGACGGGGATAGAGGCCGCCCGCCGCCGGATGGCCCCCCGCTGATCCGCCGACAACCGGGCAATGACCTGCGCGACCTTTCCCTCAACCCTCGGCTTCTCGATGGCCGAGAGGAACGAAAAATAGGAACTCTCGATGTCGTCGAACTCCATCGTGTGATCGCATTGATCGCAGCGGCAGGTCGGCGCACGAAAGGGGAGCGACGCGCACGCCTCCTCGACGGAGATGAGCAGCATCTTGTCCGCCTCGCAGGCGCCGCAGAAATAGGGTGCGTAGAAGCTGACGATCGTGCCGCGCCCGATGAAGTTGTTGACCAGATTCACCTGCGACATCATCGCGGGCGAGTTCTCGATCAGATAGATCTTGCGTCCTGCACGGTCGAGATCGCCGAGCCACGTTACCCAGTCGCGAACTCCGCACGAGTTGATCCGCTCCACGTCCGCGCTGTTCACGATCACCGTGCTGCTCTGGACGCGCTTCGCCGCCTCCGCCAGATCGTTGTCCTCGTCGACGATACCGGCAAGCCGTACGTGGCTGAATCCCTCGACTTCGGTGACTTCGACGGCAAGCCGCGATCCCATGAGCCAGCCTCCGACCCCACCCTAGCCAGATCGTGATGTTGTTGTCTACTCGCCCCGCGGCCTGAGCGCCCTCAGCCGCCCGGCTGGGTCGACCAGGCCGCCAACTTGTGCTGGTGGAAGGTGTCCGAGAGGAAATACTGCACGAGGTACTGAAGCTCCGGCACACCGAGCAGGAGCCCCCCCTCGGCCGCCCAGCTCGGGGCGACGCCGAGCTGCAGAGCGAGGACTCTCGCCAGCGACGGGAGGTCCTCGGTCACGAGCAGCGCGATCTTCACGCACACGGATTCGACGGATGCGACCCAGTTGCGTGCCAGCTCGTCGATGGCGGAGAGCGCCACCCGGTGCTGCGTGAGGATGCGCGACAACCGCTTCTGGTCGCGTCGAGAGACGGCGTTCAAGAGCTCCCGCACCTCTGGCGGCATCTGGTGCTCGGGGAGCAACATCGACGCCACGACCCGTCCGAGCTCGAGCTTCGCCTCGGGAGCGAGCCCGAACGTGGGTCCGTGCCCGAGCCTCATAGCCGTCATGCCCAGCGCCAGGAGCGCGCGGAGCTCGGGGAGCGTCATGCTGTCCGCAAGCTGCGAGACCACCAGCGTCCGCCCTACGGAGCGCACGAGCGGCGTGGGCTCCGCCGAAACCGCGAGGTCCACTTCGAGTCCGAAGACCCCCCCGAGGTGTCGGCAGCTCAGAGCCAGCGGCGGGCGCACGGCGACCCCGGGGGGCGGGAGCTCGGGCCGATATCGCCGCTCGAACTCGGCGCTCAGCCCCTGCCAGAGTGCATCGAGCGGGGAGTTCGCCAGCTCCGCAGTGATTCGCTCCCAGCCGGGCTCGCCCAGCGGACGTTCGGGTACCACTGGCTCCGCCTCCGCGGCCCCTCCGCCCACCGCCAGCTGCACCACCTGCGAAGCGCGCCGCGCCATCTCCGGTCGCCCCGCGGCCTGCCACGCCTCCACGAGCAGGTCGTACGCCGGCAGGTAGTCGGGGCGCTCGGCTGTCGTCGCACGGAGCTCGTCCACCGCCTTGCTCGCCTCCCCCTTGGCGAGCAGGTACCGCGCCAGGTTGACGCGGTCATCGAGGTGCGGGTCGTGGAGCCGCACGGCCCGGCGCACGATGGTGATCGACCGGTCCAGATGCGAGCGACGCGCGTAGAACTCGGCTTGCGCCCGCAGCACGTCGGCGTCGCGTTCCTCGATCCCCTGCTCTGCCTGACGGAGCTCTCGTTCCGCGTCGACGAATTCCGAAACCTGGAAGGCCCGGCGCGCCAGCGCGATGTAAGGGTACGGCCAGCTCGGCGCGAGGTCGCAGGCTCGTCGCCAATTCGACACGGCGGTTTGGTGACTACCCGCCCGCGCCGCGGCCAGCCCGAGCGCGTGATAGCTCCTGGCGAGAACCGCCACGTCGGTGCCCTTGGCCGCCTGCTGGTCGCAGCCCCGCTGGAATTCCGCCAACGCCTCGACGGGCTGGCCGGCCAGCACCAGCACGCGTCCCAGGTGGATCCGCACGTCGTCGCGATTGGGCTGACGGTCGAGCACCGTTCGACATAGCTCGGCGGCCCGTCGATAGTCGCCTTCGACGTAGGTGTGGTAGTCGGCGATCCAGAGAGTCGCGTCGATCCACTCGGCGAAGTCCACCGCCGCGTTCTGGCACCGCTGCATGAGAGCCAGGGCATCGCCATCCCGCCCGATCTGCACGTAGAGATCGGCGAGCGGTCTGACGATCTGGACCTGATCCCCTCCGATCTCGAGCGCCCGTCCGTAAAGCTCGAGGGCGGCGTCCAGGTCCAGACGATGCTCCGCGAGGACGCCGGCTGCCGTAGAGAGGATGGCGCTGGCCTGCGAGTCCTCGCGCTTGCTGGCGTCTTTCAGCAGCTCCGTGAAGGCGCCCGCGAAGTCGAACGCGTCCGGGGCCTCGCGACACAGGGCCAGCAGGCCGAAGAGTGCGGCTGGCAGCCCGGGCCGGATCTCGAGCGCACGCAGCAGCGCCTCGACGGCCTCGCTGGACCGCTCCATCTTGCGCAGCACGTCGGCCCACTGGACGAAGAACTCGGCCCGCTGCGACCGACTCCCCCGGAGATGGCCGCGCCGGGCGTAGACCTCGCCCCACACCGTCGCCTCGGCGTAGTCCCCCTGGTTCGCGTAGGCCTCGAAGAGAGCGAGCGCCGCAGGCATGCACTTCGCGTGGGTCTGGATCGCCTGCTTGTAGTACTCCATGGCTCGCGCCCGGTCTCCGAGACGCGTGGCATAGATCTCGGCCAGCTGAGCCAGGACGTCGGCCTTCCCCTTCGGATCCGACCAGACCCGCGCCTCCATCGCCAGCGTCTCGGCGACCTTCTCCCACTCCTCGTGTCGCGCGTGGAGATCCCGCAGACTGTGCAGGGCGGGCAAGCAGGTGGTAGAGGTCTTAACGGCCTCGATGTAGTACCGAAAGGCCTCCTTCTCGTCGGCGTGCTGCGTCTCCATCACCGAGCCGCACTTGAAGTAGAGCAGCGCCCGTCTCGCGGGCTCCGACTCGAGCTGGATCTGGCGCCCCGTCACGTTCAGCAGGTCCTCCCAGCGCTCGAGCGACTCGTAGATCCGCGCGAGAGCCTCGAGGGCCAGCATGCTGGCCGGGTTGATGGAGAGCGCCCGCTGGTAGAGACGCACGGCCTGCTCGATGCTCGGGATCTTCTCGCAGATCGCCGCCGCCCGCAGGATGCAGTCCAGCTCCTCGGGCTTCGAGCTGACCATCTCCGCCCGTTCGAGCAGGAGCGTCACGAGGCGCTTGTAGTCGTTCTGCCGCTCGAGCCGCTTCTCCATCACAGAGAACGAGACGGCATCGGAGGGGTCCAGCGCGTGGACGCGCTCGTACAGCCGAACGGTCTCCGCCTCGTCTCCGAGCTGTCGCTGGGCGATCTGCGCCGCGCGACGCAGGTATTCGATCTGCTTCGGACGCTCGCCTACGCGCCCCGCGTGCCGTTCGTAGAGGGCGACGAGGCGCTGCCAGTGCCCCATCTGCCCGAGCAGCTCCTCCAGCCTACCGAGCGTCCCCTCGTCGTCGGGGCGCAGGTCGAGGAGCCGCGCAAAGCTCTCGACCGCCTCGGCCGTTGCGCCCAGTCGCCCCAGCTCGAGCTCCCCCTTTCGCGCCAGGAACTCGGCAATCCTGTCCGCGCCCTGCTCCTGCTTCTCCAGCGCCCGGATGCGCCGATCGAAGAGCTCGCAGAGGTCGCCGTAGCGCTGCTGCGATTCGTAGACCTGCTCGGCGAACTGGAGCGCCGTCTCGTCCTCCGGAAAGAGAGCCTGCAGGCGCGCCGCCACGCGCAATACGGACCGCTCGTCCTGGAGCTGGCCGTACAGGTCACCGAGCTTGAGCAGAATCGGAAGCGCATCCCCGCTCCCCTCGGCCAGCTGCAGCAGCCGCTCGAGTACCCGGGCGCGATCCGCGGGACGCCCCTCTCGCTCGAAGAGAGGGTCCAGAGCGCGCAGTGCCTCGAGGTGGCCGGGGTCCTGCTCCACGACCGCCTCGAAATGCTCGATGGCCTGCCGCGCGCGGCCAAGAGGCCCGGCCGAGAGGCGCCCGAGCTCCAGGTGCACCGCGGCGCGCTCCGCCGGAGCCGCCGACGCGAGCCGCTGACGCAGCACGGTCGCAAGCTCCGCCGCACGCCCTTCTCCTCGCAGGAGCTCGCCGAGCCGCTGAAGCGAGACGCCATCTCGCCCGTCCGCAGCCGACGCGCGCCGGTAGCACGCCTCCGCCGCCTTGGGATCTCCCAGCCGGTCGCGATACAGGTCCCCGGCCTGAATGGCTGCGGCGATCTGCTCCTCACGGTCACTTGCCCGCTCCGCGAGCCGCTCGCAGACCTTGGCCAGCTCGGCCCAGCGCCCCGTCGCCTCGTACGCCTTGCGGAGCGCCCGGAGCGCCGAATCGGAGTCCCACTGCTGGCTCAGGCGCTGGATGATCTCGTCCCACCGACCGAGCTTCATGCTCACGTAGGCGAGGTTCCGGATCGCGTCCTCGTTCATCTTGTCGATGCCGAGCACGCGGTGGCTCTGCTCGATGCACGCCTCGGCGTCCTCTGCCCGGTGGCTGCGCTCCCATTGCTTGCGGTGCAACCACGAGAGCTCGAGGTGCAGCTTCATCCGGTGATCGTCGGCGTCGGCTATCTGGAGCAGGCTGGTCAGCACCGGCGGCAGATCCTCGAGACGCCCCGTGCGCGCCAGCAGGTCTCGCAAGCCGTTCAGGGCCTCTGGGTGCAGCGGGTTGATGGACAGCGCCGCGCGATAGGACTGCTCCGCCGCGGCGGGATCCTTCAAGCGTCCGCGGTAGAGCTTGCCGCACGCGCAATGGAGCGCCGCCGCCTCGGACTGGTCTGAGGTCGTGGCTGCAGCCTCGGTCAACAGCCGGATCGCCTGGTCCACCTCTCCGACGCGCAGGTGGAGCGCGGCGACTTCCTTCAGACTCGCCAGATCGCCGCGGGAATCGCCGAGCACCCGTTGCAGCAGCTCGAGAGCCCTTCGCGGCCCCCCCGTCGTCCACGCCAGGTGCGCCACCCGGCGGAGCAGCTCGCGCTGGTCGTCGGCGGCAAGCCGCTGCGCCACCGCCTCTAGCGCAGTCAGGGCGTGGTCCCACTCGCGATTGCGAGTCCGCGCGATCGCCAGCGCCGTGAGAACTTCCGGCGTCTCCCCGTCGCTCCGGCGCGCGAGCTCCAGCGCCAGCAGCGCGGTGTCTCGCTTGCCCGCTTCGAGGAGCGCGACCCCCGAAGCGAAGGCGAAGAAGGCCCGCTCCTCCACCGTCGTTGCCCGGTCGGCGAGCAAGCCCCAGATGCGCGCGGCGGCCTGCTTGTCGCCTCGCTGTCGGTGAATGGCCAGCAGCAACCCACCGATTTCCACCACCAGCGGCGACTCCATCTGCGGGAGCTCGCTCTCGAAGCGACGCAGGACGCGCTGCGCCTGCCGCGGATCCTTGCTGGCCAGCAGGAGTGCGAGCTTCAACAGCAGACGGCGGTCCTCCGGTGGCTGACCGGCCGAGGCCGCCACCACGAGCAGAGCCAGCTCGGCCCACTGCCCGAGGCGAACCAGGCAGATGGTGCGGTAGAGCTGCGCCAGCTGGGCGTAGACGTCGCTCTCGCCCCCTTGGGGCAGCGCCTCCAGCGCCTCCGCCCACGCGTCGCCGGCCATGAAGAGCTCCGCCGCGCGCAGCCGCAGCACATCCGCGAGGGGGCGCGCACACCGCGGCACCTCCCGCAGGTAGAGGCGCGCCAGCTCCGTACGCTGCGACGAGTGGCCTCGCCGTTCGACGATCCACAGGAGGTGGTGCCAGGCCGCCGCAGCGAGCGTGCTCGAGAGGCGAAGGTGGTCCACCTGACCTGGCGATCGGCCGACGTGGCAGAGCAGGTCGGTGGCAGCGGCCTGCGCCAGCAGATCCTTGTGCGCGGCGAGCGCCTCCTGCCGGAGCCGCAGGGCCGGGGCGGCCGCAGCGTCGTCTCCGCGGGCAAACGCCGCCTCGAGCAGCGCGTCTCCCACGAACAGCGGCGCCACGCCGGCGAGGGCTCCGAGAAGCTGCTCCCGCTCGGCCGCTCGATCGAGTCGGTCTCCGACGAGGTGTGCCCTCGCGAGCTGCGCCGCGGGACCGTCCTCTCCCATGACCCGCACCAGGTCTTCCCACCGCCCCTCGGCGGCGAGGAGGAGCTGAAGCGCCTGCCGGGCGCCAGCGGTAACGTGCGCCCAGTCTCCCGCGTCCCGGAGGAGCGAGGCACTCTCGTCCCCCGTGAGCGTGCGGAAGAGCCCGACGTCGGCGAGAAGCCCAGACCGCTCTCGCTCCGGTGTTACGTCGAGCTGCTCGGCGTGCCACCGGTCGAAGAGCTCCCCGGAGCGACACGCGACGGCGAGCTGGTAGAGAGCCCAGAGTGCGAGCGGGGCATTCGGCTCGACCAGTGCGCGAAGGTGTTCGGCCGCGCCGGCGGCGTCGTCGAGGACCTCCAGACACACCACCGCGAGTTCGAGCCGCCGCTGGTCGGTGAGGTTGGGGGCGGACGCCAAGGCGGGAAGGAGCGCCTTCCAGCCCACACCCTGCGTCGCATCATGGCCTGCGGGAAGCTCCGGGAGCCCTAGCTCTCCCCACTCTTCCCCTTCGGCATCCCTCGTCTGTAACACCATCGCAGCGTCGATCGCCTCCGGACAGAAGCTCGTGGCAAGAAGTTGTAGGCCGGGTCAAGGTCCGCCGAAACCGCCCTCATTGTAGTGAGATATCGAGGTCCAGGCAATTCGGAGATTGCGCCGCCGTCTCTCGCGCGCGCGAGCCGAGGGCTTCACCTACCGAAGGATCACCAGGACGACCGCAAAGAGGAGGAGCGCCACCGCCAGCCCGAGTAGCCCCCAGACCCACTTGGGAGTCCTCGGGGCGGGCTTCTCGACGCCCCCCATCGTAGACTCGAGCGTCGCTGCGTCGATGGATATCTCCACGAACTCGCCGTAGTCCTCGTCGACGCTCGGGTTGACCTTCTCGTGCTTCTGCCGGTCCGCCTCGACGGAGAGGTACGGCTCCACGGACTCCTGCTCCTTCGACCACTCCTCGTAGCAGAGCTCGCGCACCAGGTCTCGAAGCTCGCCCCGAGTGAAGTTGAAGCGCCCCAGCATCTCGCGGATCGCACCGGCCATCTCGTCTGCCGTCTGGTAACGCTCCTCGGGGGCCTTGTGGAGCCCCTTGAGCACCAGCGCGTCAACGTCCGGGGACACGCGCGGGTTCACGAGCGAGGGAGGCCGCACCTCCGCCTTGCGCACCATGTCCATCAGCTGGAATTCGCTGTCGGCCCGGAAGAGCTTCTCCGCGGTGAGCATCTCGTGCAGCACGATGGCCGCGGCGAAGATGTCCGACCGTCGATCGAGCGGCAACCCACGAACCTGCTCGGGCGACATGTGGCTGATCTTGCCCTTCAGGACCCCGATCTCGCTGCTCAGGCCCGACGCCGCCTTCGCGATGCCGAAGTCGAGGAGCTTCACGTCACCGTCGAAAGAGATGCGCACGTTCGAGGGGCTGACGTCTCGATTCACGAGGTTGAGCGAGCGTCCCTTGGCATCCGCCAGCTCGTGCGCGTAGTGCAGGCCCTCGCAGATCCGGAGCGCGACGTGCAGCGCATGCGGGACCGGCAGCCGCCGCGAGCTCCCTCCGCGACAGCGCCGCAGAAGCAACGACAGGTCCACGCCAGGGATGTATTCCATGCAGATGAAGTAGATCCCGTGGATGCGGCCGATCTCGTAGGTCTTGACGATCGCGTCGTGGTTGAGCTGGATCGCGAGCTTCCCCTCGCGGATGAACATGTCCACGAAGCTCTTCTGCCCGCCCAGTCCCTGCTTGATGCACTTGATGGCCACCAGTCGGCGCTGTCCGCGCGGGCGCCCCAGGTACACGTCCGCCATCCCGCCGCTGCCGACGCGTCCGAGAAGCTGATATTTCCCGAAGTCCACCGGATCGACCGGGAAGGTCTCGGGCAAGCCGTCGGGCAAGCTGCCAGCGCCTTTCATCGGGGGTAGGTTACCATGTTGCCGTCATCTGAGCGGAGCCCTCGAGCACGGCACCCTAGAGGAAGAGGTCGGTCTTGGCGCGCAGCAGCGCCCGCTGCGTCTCGCCCAGGCGCCGGCTCACCTCGAGCAGGCGCTTCGTGCGACGCTGGAGCTCCTCCTCGAGCTTCTTCAGCTCCCGGGCGCTCGCATCCACCTGCTGCTGGTACTTCGACTGGACGATGGCCTCGTCGGTCACGTTCCGCTGGACCTCCATCGCGCCGATGACCTGTCCCTCGTCGCTCCGGATCGGAATCCCGCTCAGGATGAAGCGGAGGTCGCCCTCTTCTCCAGCCACGCGGCCGGTGATCTCGTCGAGCCGCACCTGTCGCCCCGTCTTCCAGCACTCGTGCGCGATACACTTGTCCTTGCAGATCGAGAGCTGCAGCACCTCGTAGCACTTCTTCGTCTTGAGGTTGCGGGCCAGCGCCCGGGGCAGCATGGCGTGAAACGCGCGGTTGAAATCGACGATGTTCCGGTCGGTGTCGACGATGAAGTAGCTATCGATGATCACCTCGGCGAGCTGCTGCAGTGTCTTGGGAAGGTTCATGGCTGGCCCTTGACGATCAAGCTAACACGTCCCGTCTCTCGTGGGCTCCTCTCAACGAGCCGAGCCGCGCTGCAGTGGGGCTTCGCCCGTCGTTGACTTTGGCAACGGGCGCTCCGGCCGGGCCTCGGCGCCGTCGTTGCCATGTGCAACGGAGTCGCGCCATTCACCCGCATCCCGACTGTGAATTCAAAGATATGCGCGACTCGCCCCCCTGGCAAGCTTCTTGCCCCTGAGGTGCGCGGTCCACCGCCCCCTCAGGAGGAGCACGTCATGAGCCGCTGGATGGCCGCTTTCGGCACCCTGATCCTGCTTTGCGCGACGTCCCAGGCGTTCGACCCCAAGCATCTCGTCTTCAAGGATCCCTCGGGCGACGACAAGGGCCCGGGCAAGTACTCCTACCCCACCGACGCGGCATACAAGGCGGGCTCCTTCGACCTGCTCGAGCTGTCGATCCACGACAAGGGAGCCGACCTCGAGTTCCGCGCGCGGCTCGCCACCAAGATCGACGACCCCTGGAACAGCAAGAGCTGGGGGGGCAACGGCTTTTCGCTGCAGATGATCCAGGTCTACGTCGACACCAAGAAGGGGGGCTTTCTCGCCACGCTCCCCGGCATCAACGTGAAGTTCGCCAAGGGCGAAGGTTGGGACAAGGTGGTCTTCCTCAGTCCCCAGCCCCGCGCCAAGATCCTCGCCGAGGTGAAGACGAAGGCCACCAAGATGCTCGGCGCCGTCGTGGTGCCCAGGCGAACGAGCGTCGCCGGCAAGGAGATCGTGGCCCTCGTCGCCAAGTCCGACCTCGGCACGCCCGACAAGTCGTGGGGCTTCCAGGCCGTCGTGCAATCGAACGAGGGGTACGCCGAGACGGACAGCGTGCTGGCACGCAAGGTAAACGAGTACCCGGGGCAACACCGCTTCGGCGGTGGAAACGACCACGACTGCGACCCCCACGCCATCGACATCCTGGCCTCGCCGGCGAAGGGGGGCGACGACGAGAAGCAGACCCAGTTCAAGGAGCTCGCCGGTTTCACGTGCACGGCGAGCGGAGACGGCCAGAAGGCTACCATCCACATGGTCTACCCGGGCCGCTAGCACGAGCCCGCTCTGTTCCGGGCGCCACGAGGCTCCCTGCGGCGCACCATGGCGTCAGTATCCCTCCACCAGGTCACGAAGAACTTTGGCCGCACCGAGGTCGTGCGCGGCATTTCGCTCGAGATCGCCGACGGCGAGATGCTCGTGCTCGTCGGCCCCTCGGGCTGCGGCAAGTCCACCACCCTGCGCATGATCGCGGGACTCGAGTCGGTCAGCGGGGGAGAGATTCGCATCGGGGACCGCCGCGTGAACGACGTCGCGCCGAAGGACCGCGACATCGCCATGGTCTTTCAGAGCTACGCGCTCTATCCCCACATGACCGTGCGCCAGAACATGGAGTTCGCGCTGAAGCTCCGCGGCGTCGATCCCACCGACCGCCGGGGGCGCGTGGAGGCGGTGGCGCAGACTCTCGGCATCGAGATGCTGCTCGAGCGAAAACCTCGGGAGCTCAGCGGCGGACAGCGCCAGCGCGTGGCCATGGGGCGCGCCATCGTGCGCCGACCGTCGGTCTTCCTCTTCGACGAACCGCTCTCGAACCTCGACGCGAAGCTGCGCTCGCAGATGCGTGTCGAGCTTGCCCGCCTGCACGCCCAGCTCCGAACCACCTCGGTGTACGTGACCCACGACCAGCTCGAGGCCATGACCCTCGCCGATCGGATCGTGGTCATGCGCGACGGAATCGTGCAGCAGGTCGGGACGCCGCTCGAGCTCTACGACGCTCCGGCGAATCGCTTCGTGGCCGGCTTCATCGGCACCCCGGCGATGAACTTCATCGACGGCGAGCTGGCCGACGACGGCGACCGGGTCGCCTTTCGCGCCCGGGGGGTCCACGTGCAGCTCGAGGGGGCCGCTCCGCCGGATGCGAGCTCGCGTTCTAGATCGGCCGTTCTAGGAGTGCGCCCCTCCGATCTCGACCCGCTGCGCGGACCCGTCAACGGCGAGGCGGCCCTCCCGGCGCGCATCTCGGTGCGCGAACCGCTCGGCGCCGAGGTCTACCTGCACCTCGACACGCCGTGCGGGACGCTCGTGGCCCGAGTCGACGGCCACTCGCCGCTCCGGGAGGGTGACGAGGTGCACGTGGCGATTCCGGCGGCCACGGTGCACATCTTCGACAGCCAGTCGGGGCGGAGCCTGCGGACGTGCGCGCCGCCATCCTGACCGCGATCCTCCTGCAGGTTTTCGGCGGCACCGCGTCGGCCAAGCCCCTGGTGCTCTGGCACGCCTATCGGGCGGGCGAGCGTGCGGCCCTGGAGGAGACGGTCCGCCACTGGAACGCCGGAGCGCGCCGGCAACACCCCCCGATCGAGCTGCTCGCGGTCCCCTACGACGCCTTCCCGGACAAGATCGGCGCGGCCATACCGCGCGGTCACGGCCCCGACCTCTTCATCTTCGCCCACGACCGCGTGGGGGACTGGGCCGAATCGCGCATCGTGGAGCCCCTCGACTTCTGGATGACCGAGGCGCACGCGGACCAGTTCCTCTTCAAGGCCCTCGACGCGCTCTGCTACGGCGACTCCCTCTACGGCCTTCCGCTGGCCTTCAAGAGCACCGCCCTCTACTACAATCGAACGCTCGTCCCCGTCCCGCCCCGGACGACCGACGAGCTCCTGGCCCTCGGCCGCCGCCTCACCGACCGCTCGGCGGGTCGCTTCGGCCTGGTCTACGACAACACCAAGCTCTACTTCCACGCCCCGTGGCTAACCGGCTTCGGCGGGACGCTCTTCGACGCCAAAGGGTCCCTGCAGGTGGCGACGGCCAGCGCGGTCGCCGCAGTGGTCTTCGCGCGGCGACTCGGGGGGCCGTCGGGGATCGTCCCACCCGAGCCGTCGGCGACCCTTGCCACCTCTCTCTTCGCCAGCGGCAAGGCGGCGATGGCCATCTCCGGCCCCTGGATGCTCGGCGAGCTGCCCGCTCAGCTGGACTTCGCCGTCGTGCCTCTTCCGACGGTCAGCTCCTCGCGGCGGCGAGCCGCCCCCTTCGTCGGCGCCGAGGGGCTCATGCTCTCGGCACGGAGCGGGCAGAAGGACGCGGCCTTCGCGGCGATGACCTTTCTCACGAGCGCCCCGATGGCCCTCATCCGCGCGCTCAAGGCGCGCCAGCCGGTGGCCACCGCCGCCGCCTGGCGCGATCCCCGCATCGCACGCGATGCGGTGCTCACGGCGTTTCGCGAGCAACTCCAGTACGCGGTGGTCATGCCCGGCACTCCCGAGATGCGCCTCGTCTGGTCCCCCTACGACAGCGCGCTCCAGAAGGCCGTCGGCCTCGGGGCCGATCCGCTCTCCGCGCTCAAGGAAGCCGAGGCCGAGATCCGCCGCTACCTCGCCTCGCGCGCGAAACCCGCCCCGTCGGTGCAGCGATGAGCATGGGCCGCACCTGGGGCGGGGCAGCAGCCACGAGCGTCCTCTCCACCGCGCTCCTCGCCCTCGCCAGCGCGGGGCTGTACCTCCACCAGAGGAACGAGGGGGAGCGCCGCATCGCCGAACTCCCCGCTCGGACCGCCGCGCGTTGGCTCGCCCGCGAGACGGCGCGCGCACCATCCCCGACAGCCGCCCAGGCCGCCGTCGCTCGCCTGGGCCGGAGCGTGCGGGGCGTAGAGCTGGCCACGGTCGTCGCCGAACCTCGCTCGCAGAAGTACCGCTTCCTGCGGAGCCGCCGCTATCTGGCTCACCACGACGTCGGTCGTGCAGGCCAGCCCCTGGACCCGAAGCACCCTCTCGACCGCGCGCTCTTCAACCTGGCGGCGCAGGTCCGTCAGTCGGGCCCGCAGCTCGCCCTGCTCCACGAAGCCGGCCGCCCCCTCCGAATCCAGGCCGCCGAGCCGGTCTCGCTCGGGGTCCAGGCCCACGGCGCCACGGTGATCGTCGAACTCGCCCCACCGGCCCCGCCTCCATCCCCTCCGCCCGGAGCGTGGCCCCTCCTCGTCGCACTGCTCGGGTGCCTCGGCCTCGGCCTCTTCCCGGGCGTCCTGCTGCGCTCTCCCCTCGCGCGCTACGCGCCGCTCGCGGTCGGCCTCGTGGGCTACGCCCTGGTGGCCGCGGAGCGACTCCACTCCCTCGCCGGACACCAGCTCGGTGAGCTCGCGCGGCACCGGCGGCTCCTCGCCACCGTGCTCCCCGGAGCGAGCGCCCATAGCTCGCTCGCTCTCGCTCCCCGATGGCCCCTCTGGGTCGCCACCGCCGTCGGACTGCTGGTGCTGGCTCTCGCCTTCGTCGGCCTCGGGCGCCGCGCGGTGTCCACACTCAAGCGCCATCGCCTCCCTTATGGGCTGCTCCTTCCGGCTGGCCTCGGCATGCTGGTGCTCGTCTTCGTCCCCTTCGGCTACGGCCTGGCCCTCGGGTTCTTCGATCACGCTCACGGCCGCTACACCTTCGTCGGCCTGCAGAACTTTGCCGAGATCCTGAGCGGTGGCGGCCGCCCCCTCTCCCATCCGCTCAACTTCTACTTCATCCTCGGAGTCACCTTCCTCTGGACGGGGGCGAACGTGGTCCTGCACGTGACGCTCGGCCTCGGGCTCGCGCTCCTCTTGAAGGACCCGCTGCTCCGCTTCCGCGGCGTCTACCGCGCGCTCCTCATCCTCCCCTGGGCCATGCCCAACTTCATCACCGCCCTCATCTGGAAGGGCATGTTCCACCACCAGTACGGGGCCATCAACCACGCTCTCGGCTTCCTCGGCGTCGAGAACGTGAGCTGGTTCTCGAGCTTCACCACGGCTTTCTGCGCCAACGTGGCCACCAATACCTGGCTCGGCTTTCCGTTCATGATGGTCGTATCGCTCGGCGCCCTCCAGAGCATCCCGCACGAGGTCTACGAGGCCGCCGCGGTCGACGGAGCGAGCCGGACCCAGGTCCTCTTCCGGATCACTCTCCCGCTCCTGAAGCCCGCCCTCTTCCCGGCGATCGTCATCGGTTCGATCTGGACCTTCAACATGTTCAACATCATCTATCTCGTGAGCAACGGCGCCCCCGGGGGTGCCACCAACATCCTCATCACCGAGGCGTACCGCTGGGCCTTCGAGCGCGGCGACCGCTACGGTCTCGCCTCCGCCTACGCCCTCATCATCTTCGTGGTCCTCCTGGGTCTCACCCTTCTCGCCAATCGCGTCTCGCGCGTGACCGAGGAGCGCTCCTCATGACGCCGACCGCACCGCGTCCCGCGCGCCGGATCGCGCTCCACCTCTTTCTCATCGCCTTCATCGGCCTCACCCTCCTCCCGGTCGCGCTCGTGGTGCGAAAGGCCGTGACCCCCGGCCAAGAGTTCGAGCTCACGATCAATCCGATTCCCCGTCAGGTCACGCTCGACCACTTCCGCGCGGTCCTCGGCCGGAAGGCCACCGACGGCACCTGGCTCTTCGGCCGGCAGCTCCTGAACAGCGCCGTGGTAGCGACCGCCACCACGATTTTGGGGCTCTTCTTCGCCTGCACCGCCGCCTACGCCTTCTCGCGCTTTCGCTTTCCCGGCCGTGCGCTGGGGCTCCTCGTCTTCCTCGTGGTCCAGATGTTCCCCGCGACGCTGCTCCTCATCCCGATGTACGTGATCCTGGCCCAGCTCGGGCTCCTCAACAGCATGCTGGGCCTCGTGATGATCTATTCCACCACCGCCCTTCCCTTCTGCGTCTGGATGCTGAAGGGTTACTTCGACACCATCCCCAAGGAGCTCGAGGAGGCCGCGCTCATCGATGGGGCGGGCCGCATCGCGGTCTTCTACCGGGTGGTCCTGCCGCTGGCGCGCCCGGCCCTCGCCGTCACGGCCCTCTTCTCCTTCATGACCGCCTGGAACGAGTACATCATGGCCGCCACCTTCCTGAATCGCGAGGAGACCTACACCCTCCCCGTGCTCATCAAGGGTTTCGTCGGCGAGCACGGCTCGGTCGAGTGGGGGTCGTTCGCCGCGGGCGCGGTCATCGTCTCCGCGCCGGTGGTCGCGCTCTTCTACGCCCTGCAGCGCTACCTGGTGGCTGGCCTCACGGCTGGCGGGGTGAAAGGGTAGCCTCGTTCTAGAACGCGCCCTCCCCTGCCCGTCTCAGCCGAGGTGCTGCTCGATGCGGTGCAGGAGGTCCAGGCGGTCCACGAGATCCGTCACGTAGTCCAGCTTGTCGGTCTGCAGGATCAGCACCGGGGACTTGTCGTAGCGCGAGAACCACTCCTCGTAGAGCTGGTTCAGGCGTCGCACGTAGGCCAGCGGCACCGACTGCTCCTCGGGACGCCCCCGCAGCTTGATGCGCTGGCTGATCGTCCGCAGGTCGGTGCGCAGGTAGATCATCAGGTCGGGGGGCCTGAGCGCGCGAACGATGCTCGCGTAGAGGTCCGTGTAGACCCCGTAGTCGCGCCTGGACATCTTGCGCGTCTTGAAGAGGTTGTAGGCGAAGATCTCCGCGTCCTCGTAGATCGTGCGATCGAGGACCACCGCCGTGCGGTCCCGCGCCCGCTCCAGCTCCTGGTGGATGCGGAGCTTGCCCGCCAGGAAGCAGACCTGGCTGTGGAAGGCCCACCGGGGCATGTCCTCGTAGAAGTCCTTCAGGTACGGGTTCTGCTCGTTCGGTTCGTAGAAGGGCTGGAGCTTGTAGTGCGAGCAAAGGAACTTGACGAGCGAGCTCTTGCCGGTCCCCATGTTCCCCGCCACGGCGAGGTATTTGCGTCCGGCGCTCGGCATCTCGCTACGCGTGAGTTTCGATCCAGCCGGCCACGTGAGGGTAGACCTCTTCTCTCGCCCGCGTGCCGAGGACCAGATCGATGTGGCCGTAGTCCACACTGAAGCCGTGTTCGCGCGAGCAGACCAGGAACCGCTTGTCCGTCGACGCGACCGACTCGAAGATCGAGCGGAGGTCGTTGACCGGCGTGAGAACGTCGCCCCCGCCGGCGATGATGAGCAGAGGAGAGCGGATGCGATCGAGGTGCTCCCAGTAGCCGAGGAGCCCGTCGGTCCGGGCGAAGCCCCCTACCCCTCCATACCACTCGGCGAACTGCTTGAGCAGGGGAGCCGGCAGGTCGTGCAGGATCCGCGGCCCGTACTGGCGCAGGTGCGCGGCCTCCATGTTCGCCACGTTCGCGCCCAGAATACCTACCGACCTCAGCGCCATCTCGGGGAAGACGGCCGTCAGATACCCTACCGAACGATAGGGCAACCACCGAACCACCTTGAGCAACGGTCGGAGCCGGTACAGCTGGTCGACCAGCGGGTGCTTGACTCCCGTGAAGGCCGGCGAGCCGATCGTCACCACCGACTTGAACAGCCGATGGTCGAAGTGAATCATCGCAGCGTAGGCCAGCATGCCCCCCATGCTGTGGCCAACCCAGTGCAGGTGGGGCGAGCCCGACTTATCCAGCACGCGCCGGATGACCGCCGGGACGTCCTTCTGCACGTAATCGTCGAAGTCGAAGAGCCGCCTGCGACGCACCGGCCAGTTGGCGGGCCGGGAGCGTCCGGCGCCGCGCAGCTCGACGATCCACACGTCGTGACCACGATCGTGCAGGTAGCGAGCCAGGCTGATCTCGTCGACCGGGGCGTCCATGTTGAAGCGGTTCGCCCCGAGCCCGTGCACCAGCAGCACCGGACCCCAGCGCGAGGTCCGGTACGGCGTCCGGTAGCGGTAGAGCGCGAGCGCCCACCCGTCGCGCGTCTTCACGCGCTGCATCGTCGGTCGTTGTCTGCGTCGGATCATGCGTACGGCCACTTCGTGCCCGCGGGGGCGCTAGGAGGTTCGCAGGAGCCCATCGATTCGCGCCGCGAGCTCCACCACCGGAACCTCCTCCTGCGTGGAGGTCGCCATCCGCCGAACCGTCACCACCTCGCGTTGCAGTTCGTCCTCTCCGACCAGCACCACCACCGAACACCCGACACGGTCCGCACGCTTCATCTGGCTCTTGACGCTCATCCCGCGGTGGTCGAGCTCGACCGCGATCCCGCGGCTGCGCAGGGCCTGGACCATGGGTAGGGCGGCCCGCCGCGCCGGCTCGCCCCGGGTAACGAAGACCACTTGCGCGAGCGATGCGAGCGCCGGACGGTCCTCCGGCAGGGCCAGCAGCAGCCGCTCGAGCCCCATGGCGAAGCCCACCGCCGGGGTTGGCGGCCCCCCGAGCTGCCCGACGAGCCCGTCGTATCGCCCTCCGCCGGCCAGCGTGTTCTGCGAGCCGAGCTGCCCACCGTGGCTCACCAGCTCGAACGTCGTGCGGCTGTAGTAGTCGAGCCCACGCACCAGACGGGCGTCCACCTCGCAGGCCACCTCCAGCGCACGCAGATCCGCGAGCACCCCCTGCCAGTGGGCGGCGCACCCTTCACACGCGTGCTCGACGGGGCTCGGGGCTTCGAGCGAGAGCGCGCGACAGCGCTCCTGCTTGCAGTCCAGGACGCGCAGCGGATTGTGTCCGAAGCGCCGCTGGCAGTCCTCGCAGAGCAGCTCGCGGCGCGGCTCCAGAAAGGCCACGAGTCCCGCGCGGTAGGCGGGGCGGCATTCGGCGCACCCGAGGGTGTTCACCTTCAGCTCGAGCTCCTCGAGGCCGAACGCGCGCGCCAGGTCGACCACCAGCGCCATGACCTCCGCGTCGGCGCCGGGGTCCGCGACCCCGAAGACCTCGACACCGAGCTGGTGAAACTGGCGGTACCGGCCACGCTGCCACCGCTCGTGGCGAAACATCGGGCCCAGGTAGTACCAGCGACTCACCGGGTCGGCCTTGTGGATCGCGTGCTCCACGTAGGCCCGCACCGCCCCCGCCGTCCCCTCGGGCCGCATGGTGATCGATCGTTCGTCGCGGTCGGTGAAGGTATACATCTCCTTCTCCACGATGTCGGTCGCGTCACCGATCGACCGGGAGAAGAGCGTGGTGTACTCCACCACCGGGGTACGAACCTCGACGTACCCGTAGCGCCGGAGCACCTCGTGCCCGATGCGCTCCACCTCCCGCAGCCTCAGACTGTCGGGGGGCAGGAGGTCGTACATCCCTTTGACGGATTGCAGGCGCTCCGAGTCGTCTTTCATGTCACTTCTTCAGCCGCACGTCGCGCCCGCGCGCATCGCGGGGCACGGGGTCCTTGGCCTCCCGCCCGTCCGGCCCGTCCTTATCTCCGCCGTCGGAAGGCTCCTCCGGGTTCGGGGCTCGACGCGAGCGCTGCTCCGGATGGATCTCGAGCACGCACTTCCCGCCCTGGAAGACGCGGGTCACGCCGCTCGTCTCGGAGACCACCATCGCGATCGAGTTCGTCACCTGGGAGATCCCCGCGGCCGCCATGTGCCGCGCCCCCAGCCCGAGCGGAACCTTCACGTCCGCTCCCTCGTCGAACTTGAGGTATCGTCCGGCGGCCAGCACCACGCCGTCCTCGCGCACGACGAAAGCGCCGTCGAGCACGGCGAAGTTCTTCACCGCGTCGCGCACCTCGGGGTTGAGAACGTTCTTCTCCGCCTCGGAGTAGCCCTGGAAGGGGTTCAGCGTGAGCTGTCGCGACTTCTCGAGCACCTTCGCCGTGTCGCCGACGACGATCAAGGTGCCAATGGGATGTCCCTCCCAGCCGTCGCGCCCAATCTCCACCGCCAGGTCGATGAGCGACTCCAGGATCGCCGACGGGATCCTGTCCGTTCCCACCACGCCGAACCCGGTATCGACGCTCCCGCGCTCGTCGCTCCCCCCGATCGTCACGAGCATCAGCGTATCCGGATAGCTCGCCGGCCCGCGACCGATGAGCCCGAGCACGACGTCACCGTCCTTGAACAGTCCCTTGGCGATCCCGCTCACCAGCGCGATCTTGAAGCGCTCGGGCCGGGCGATGTCGTAGATCGGGAGCGCCAGCGTCTCGACCCCCATCGCCTGCACGACCTGCCGCTGGGTCTCGCTGGTGATGGCCTGCACGAGTTTCTTCCGCGCCACCGACTTCGAGCGCACAAGCTCCTCGGGCAGGGGCAGGTCTCCGATGTAGAGAAGGTGGTGGAACTCGCGCTTCGCAACCATCGCCGCCGCGGACCGCAGGAGCTCGACCTGGATGGGGGTGATGATTTCCATGCGCACAAACGCCTATTCGAGGTAGCGCCGACGGATGAGCATCGTGACCACCTCGCGCGCGCAGACCTCGCAGTACCGGTAGCGTTCCTTCAGCCGAGCGATGGTCTGGTCGGCGAGCGCCCGGTCCTCCGGTGGGAGTGAAGCGCCCTCGTCGGAGAGCGCGAGCAGCGCGTCGTGCAGGAGCTTGCGCACCCGCTTGTGCTGCTGCTCGTAGTAGCCGTCGCGCAGCCGGGAGAAGTACTCGGGGAAGATGACCGCGTAGTCCGGCATCGCCTTCGGGTGGTCGACGGACCAGGCACCGATCTTGGTCATCACGTTCTGCCGAAACTCCTCGAGGTCGCCGGCCACGCCGAGTCCCTTCTCCACCTCGACCATGAACTTGACGTCCGGGTTCTCGAAGCGCCCCGTCATCGGATTGCGCAGCTGCTCCTTGCGGACGTGGTGCGTCACCTGCATCACGTACCGTCCGAACAGCTCGGCGTAGCTCGCCTCCTCGACGAGGCCCATGGCCCAGCGCAGCTCGTCGTCGGCTTGCTCGAGGTACACCTGCCGCGCCACCTCGAGGAACCCCTTGTGGTCGTGGAACCCATGCCCCTCGACCTCCTCGCGCAGGAAGTCGTAGACCGAGGTCTCCTGTACCAGCCGCCCGATCTCCTGCAGCACTGCTTCGGGCGACAGGCAGCCGTAGCCGGGGTTCTGGGCGGCGTTCATGATCAAGGTCTTTACCTCGCGCGGGGACGCGCCCGTGCTCCCCTCGTACACCACGTCGGCATCCGTCTCGGCGTAGACCTGCGGGATCCCCGCCCGGAGGGTCTTGGCCAGTTCCTCGCGCAGGCCGGCCGGCAACAGCCCCTCACCGTAGAGGCCCGCCTTGTCCTTCGGGGTCAGCTTGGCCACGAGATCCCGAAGGTCCGACTCGTAGTGCGACAGCTCCGGCCGGCGCATACGCGTGAGCACGGCCCAGAGCGAGGCGACGAGCGTGGCGTGCGGAGCGATGTGCTTGCCCACCTGGCCCTCGCGAATCTGTTCCTCGTAGATCTGTCGCTCGCGCGTGTAGTCCAGCAGGTACGGCACGCGGACGAGCTCCATCCGCCCCTTGAAGGACATCCAGTCAGGGCTCTCCATGAACGCGTTCAGGTGCCCTTCGTTCGCGCTGCCGATGAAGACCAGGTCCAGGAACAAATTGAACTGGTCGAGAGCCACTCGGCTGTCCTCGACCGCCGTGAGGAGGTATTTGTACGCCTCGATCGGCCGCTTCAGCAGGTCCGCGAAGTCCACGATGCCGCGGTTGGCATGTACCAGCTCTCCGTCGAGTTCGAAGAGCGACACGCTCTGCAGGGCGGTGGGCAGCGACCCCAGGCTGCGGTCGGCCGTGATCTGCCGCGTCCTCGCGTCCACGGCAAACTGCGGTTCGACCCGCGCCGACCCGACTCGATAGCGCCGCGAGACGTAGAACCG
Organism: Deltaproteobacteria bacterium; assembly: GCA_020848905.1. NCBI lineage: Bacteria > Pseudomonadati > Myxococcota > Myxococcia > Deltaproteobacteria bacterium. The sequence goes on along the minus strand of JADLHG010000004.1, from coordinate 408,018 downwards.
CTCCACCTGCACGTGACGAAGCACCTGAAGGTAGTCCCCTTCGTAGGTGCTGAGCAGCGACTCGTAGATCAGCTTGCACTTGTGGCAGAGGTTCCCCTTGACGAGGTACTGCGAGACGGCGAAACCGTCCCGGTCCTTGGAGATCGCTCCCCCGAGCCACTGTTCGAAGAGCTGTAGCCGCTGCTCCTTCGGGATGAGCAGGAACGGGTGATCCCGGAGCTCGCAGTGGAGTCTCGCGTCGACGGCAGCATCCTCGAGATGGGCGTAGCTGTCCCGCACGTCCACGGGCCGGCGCACGCCGCCGAAGCCGATCCCCGAGCGAACGACGCGCTGGCTGGGGAAGATCCAGTTGAACCGGTAGAGAGCCCCCTCCGGGACCGTGCTGTAGTGCTCCATCGCCCTCGACAACATCTCGGCGATCGTGGATTTCGCGCTGCCGTTCGGCCCGTGGAGCAGGATGAAGCGATCGACGCGGCGCTGCCTCACGAAGTTGCGCAGGATGCGGTAGATGGCCCCCTGCACCTCCTCCTGGCCGATGAGGCGACCCTCGCCGTGGTCCCAGGGGGCGTCGAAGAGGCGGTAGCGCGTGACCGGCCCGCGCGGGTGGCGCACCGTCTCGACACCGTAGTGGTCGAACATATCTCGCAGGTACTGCGCCGCCCCGCGAAGCTGTCGCGTGGGCTCGGCCTCTGCAAGGGTCAGGTATTCGCCGAAGGTCAGCACGCGCTTGTTCGCGTCGAAGTGCTCCTGCACGCTCCTGCCGATACCCTCCAGCCGATCTAGCGCTTGCGTCCCGTCGGTCATTGAACCTTCGCCACCCATTGCAGCTCTTCGCTCTTCAACTCGCACTGTTTGTCCGTGCAAACGCTGAACTTGAACGTGGCCTTGAAGGCATGCGCCCCCGCAGCGCCGAGCTTGACGCTGGGCTTGAACTGCGCCTCCGTCTTGTCGAAGCGCGCCGCATCCTTGCCGACCAGTTCGAGGCGCGCTGGCGTCGCCGCGGCGGGACCCGTCACCGTGAGTTTGATCGGATACTCGAGGTTCACCTTATAGCCGCCCTTCGGGAGCAGCCGCACCGTGGCCACTGCGGCCTGGCCCACCGCCGTTGCCGCCGGCGGGTCCAGCTTCACCTCGTACATCGCCGAGGCCGTCTCCTTCGCCCCTCCGCCGCCAGCGGGTACAACCGGCGCGGCCACGGCTCCCGGGGCGCTGGAGGGCGAGGCGCTGGTCTTCTCACAGCCTGCGGCGAACGCCAGCAGGACCAGTGCGGGGGATATCCTCACGGGGGTGATCTCCTATGGAATTCTCGGGCGTCAGAGTCTACCACAGCGACACGGCTCGGTGACGACGGCGTCGGGTGCGCAGTTTACACGACTGGCGACGCCACGGTAGCATTTCATGGACCGCAATGTACCTGGCGCAACAACTGGGCCGCTACCACTTGCTGGACCGCATCGCGTTCGGCGGGATGGCGGAGATCTTCCGGGCGAAGACCTTCGACTCGAAGGGAAACGAGCACCTCGTCGCCATCAAACGCGTTCTGCGGCATCTGGCGGAGGACGACGATTTCCTGCAAATGCTCGTCGACGAGGCCAAGCTCACGATCCTCCTCGAGCACGCGAACATCGCGCGAGTGTACGAGTTCGTCCGTGCCGAGGACGAGTTCTTCATCGCCATGGAGTACGTGGACGGCAAGGATCTCCGGTCGCTCATCGACCGCTGCCGCTCCGACGAACGCTGGCTCCCGCCGGAGGACTGCGCGTACGCCATGATTCGCGTCCTGGATGCCCTGCACTCCGCCCACGAGAAACGGGACGGAGCCGGAGTGCCGCTGGACATCGTGCATCGGGACGTCAGCCCATCGAACGTGATCGTCTCCTACCAGGGGCAGGTGAAGCTCTGTGACTTCGGCATCGCGAAGGCCACGCTGAACCGCGTCCGCACCCGGACCGGCGTCATCAAGGGCAAGGTGCGCTACATGAGTCCCGAGCAGGCCCTGGGCAAGCCGCTCGACCGTCGAAGCGACGTCTTCAGCGCCGGCTCGGTCCTGTACGAGCTCGTCACCAAACAATGTCCCTTTCAGGCCGACAACGAGATGGAGCTCATCTTCCGGGTCCGCGATGCGAAGTTCACTTCGCCGCGGCGGTACAACCCGGAGCTGCCGCAGGCCCTCGAGCCGATCTTGCGCAAGGCCCTCGCTCGATCGCCGTCCAGCCGCTACCAGACGGCGGAAGAGTTCGGGCAGGCGCTCCGGGGCTATCTGAAGGAGGCCGCCCCCGCCTACCGCCCCGTCCGCCTCGGGCGCTTCGTGCGGGACCTCTTCGCGGCGGACATAGAGGAGGACCTTCGGCGACTCGAGGAGTACGTCGTGGGACGCGGCGATCCGGTGGCGGTGGGTCAGAACCTGCTCGCCGAGGTGCTCGGCGAGGGAGCGCCCTACACGCGCTTCACCCCCGTGGCGCCACGCCCGGACGAGCTGCCCGAGGCCAAGACCAAGCTCCTGCCCCGCGTTCCCCCCCCCGAGACGCGGCTCCCCGAGGGAGCGAACCTGCACGAGCTCCGGACGCAGATCCTGGATCCCGCCGAACGGGGCCAGCGGGTCCATCGCCGGAAGGCCCGACCGCGCCCGGGTGCGCTGCACGAGGAGGAGCGGCAGCGTCCGACGGAGGTGCGCACCAATCAGCTCCCGCCCGACAGGCCGCCGCTGGATCCGGTGCCGACGCCGGCACCGGGGGACCCCTCCTTTCACGACGCGCCGACGCGCATCATTCGCCGCGACGGGTAGCGCGCCGGCTACCCCGGCGCCGCGCCCGTGCTAGCGGACGGGTGCTTCGAGCCGAACCGCGGTCGTCGTCTGCCCGCCTCGCACGACAACGGGTTCCGAGGAGAGCTCGCCGCCCCCGGGCAAGGCCACGCGCACGACGTGGGTGCCTTCCGGCACCGCGGAAACCACGAAGCTCCCGTCCCCACGCGTGGTGCCGGACAGCTCCCCCACCACGACCCGCGCTCCGCGGAGCGGAAAACCCCGGCCATCTCGCACCGAGCCCACGATCGTCCCGGCCCGGGAGAGAGCCACGCGCAGCTCGGGCGTGACACCCTCGCGGTCCGGGTGACGCACCGTCACCTCCTCGACGGCGGTCCCGTAGCCCGACGCGGAGATGCGCAGCCGGTAGGTTCCCGGCGGGAGATGGAGAGCGACCTGACCGTGGTCGCCCGCTACGGTCTTCCGCAGGAGTGGACCGCGCACCTCGACCTGGAAGCGCCGAAGGAGCGCCCCAGACCCATGGTCCACCACGCGCCCGTCGAGCCGGCCGAGGGGCAGGAGCTCGAGCTGCACATCCTCGCCTGGGGCAGCGCTTCCGAGGGCACCTCCGTAACGGGGATGCGTGGCCTCCAGCTCCACGCGTCCCTCGCCGAGGCCCTCGAGGGAAAACCGACCGCCGGTCCCGGTTCGGGCCTGCTGGCGCTTCCCCCCCTGCCGGGCCGCGACGAATGCGCCGGCAACCGGCTGACGCCGGGGATCCAAGACCGTCCCCGTCACCCGCGCTGCGGGCTCGGGCGGGGTGGGCGCAACGGGTTCGCGGCCGCTCCGAGGCGGAGTGAGCTCCACGCGCAAATAGGACCGCCCCCCTTCGGCCAGCACGACCCACGCGCTGTGTTGGTGGCCGAACGCCGGGTGCTCCACCACGAGTCGCGTCCTGCCGGGCGGCAACCCACGCAGCGCGAAGGCCCCCGAGTCCGCGCTCATCGCAGTCCACGCCGGCAGCCCCGGGGTCTCTTCCGGGAGGCGCACGCCAACCTCTCCGAGCGGGATGCGCGGAACGGGCCCCGGAACGACGCCCAGCTCTCCGACAGCGCGCGGAGCTCGCGGGGCGCGCGCCACCTGCCCCCGACCTTCGTCCCGCACCGCGCGAAGGAGAGCGTTCTTCACGGGTCGTCCCGCGCCGTCCACGACGAGGCCGGACAGCTCTGCGCCGGTCCGAAGCGTCACGTCGGTGTCCACCTTGCAGGGAACTTCGACGGCGTGGCCGCTCAGAGGCAGAAACCCGGGGGCCCACACGTCGAGCCGGTAGCTCCCGCGCACGACGGGCTCCAGCGAGAACCGGCCTGCGCGATCCGTGACGGCGCGAGCGCGCCAGAGTTGCGGAGCGCGGGACGCCAGCACGACCTGGGCGCCGGCGACGGGTCCACCGCCGGTCGTGACGCGGCCGGTGACGCGCTCCCCCTCGAGGAGAGGGAGCTCGACCACCCGGTGCGACCCCGGCCCCACCTCGACGCCCACCGCCGGGGCGCTCGCCTGCCACGGGGGAGTCACCGTATGGGCCCGGAGGTCGTAGAGCCCCGCCGGCAGCTCCTTGAACTGAAATACCCCGTCGGCGGCGACCGAGGCCTCGGCACTCTCGCCGCCGAGCCCGTCCGCCCTCACCCGCACGGCCCCCGAGCGACCGAGGACCCGGCCAGAGAGGAAGAAGAGGGGCAGAAGCCGCAAGACGGGTGTTCCGACAGCCGGCACTGCGGCCAGACGCGCCACGCCCCGATACCCCTTCGCGGTGGCGGCCAGCACCACCGGCCCTTCGGGGACCTGGGGGATGCGAAACCACCCGCTCTGGTCGGTGGTCGACTCGAGGCGCGGCAGGCACGGCAGTGCCGGCAGGCCGAGGGTCCCGGTCGGCCGCACGCGTACCGTAGCCCCGAAGAGGGGTCGCGCCCCCGCCCCGAGGACCCGCCCCGTCACCGCCGAGAGTGGCCTCATTCCAAGACCCACCCGAGAGGTCGCCCCAGCCGCGACCGTCGCCAGCGTCGGTGTCACCCCCACGCCGGGCGCCATCGCCCACAGAACGTATGCGCTCGCGGAGAGAGCATCGAACCGGAATCGCCCCCCCGCGCCGACCGGAGCCGAAGCCAGCCCCGAGCACCCGTTCCCTGCCACGGAGACCAGGAAGACGCGCGCTGGTCCGCCCGCCGCCACGCCGGAGAGGGTCCCTTCGACGCGTCCCCGGGCCTCGCCCCCGGCGCCCGCGCGAGCCCCGTCGAAGCCGCCCCCGTCCCCCTTCGGCCGCACCGAGCCCACGGGGCCTCCTCCAGCCCCGGTGCAGGCCGAGCACGCCGCCACCGCGACCGCGACCGGGCCCAAGCCGCGGATCATCCTTGCGACATCCTTCCGGCTGTGTTAGCTACGGCCACTCCTAGAGCGAGCCGGTGCGTGGTGCGCCGGCGTATCCGTGCTGGATCGCCTGGGACATCGTTGACGAGCTGGGAACACGCCATGTCTTATAAGTGCGATGTTTGTAGCAAGGGTCCACAGGTCATTAACAAGGTCAGCCACTCGAACATCAAGACCAAGCGGCGGCAGCTGCCGAACCTGCAGCGAGTGCACGCCCTCGTCGCCGGAGTCGCGACGCACCTTCGAGTCTGCACCCGCTGCCTCCGGAGCGGCAAGATCACCAAGGCGGCGTAGCACGCCGCGCCCCGAGCGGGCCTCCTGACCAAGCAAGGGTTCAGCATGGGCTTGTTTAGCAGCTCCCAGGGCTCGAACCTTCGGGCCACCACCAAGATGGTGGAGGCCGTGATCAGCGAGCTCGGGCTCTCGCCGGAAGGCAACCGACTGCAGACCGAAACCGGCGAGCCGGCGTGGGGCCTGATGAGGGGCTCCGCCGAGGTCTTCATCTTCCTGCACCAGGGACCATCCGGCGACGAGGGGAACCACCTGCGCGTCGTCTCGCCCGTGCTCACGCTTCCTGCCGACACCGCGGCGCAGCTCCGTCTCCTTCGACGGCTGCTTCAGCTGAACGCCACAGAGCTCTCGGGCGTCGCCTTTGGCCTGAAGGGCGAGACCGTAGTCCTGACCGCCGACCGAACCACGGTGGACCTCGACCCGTCGGAGGTGAAGGACATCGTCCTTCGCATCGGGTACTACGCGGACCACTACGACGATGCCCTCGTGACGGAGTTCGGCGGCCAGCGGCACGCCGGTTGAAAGCCCCCCGGGGGGATGCCTCACTCCACGGCCGCGATGGCATCGATCTCGACGCGCGCCCCCTTCGGTAGACCGGCCACCTGAATCGTGGTGCGTGCCGGCGGCGTCCCTTCGAAGAACGTGGCGTAGGCCGCGTTCACCGCGGCGAAGTCGGCCAGGTCCGTGAGGTAGATCGTCGTGCGCACCACCTGCGCGAGACGGCTGCCGGCAGCGCCGAGCACTGCCTCGAGATTCCGCATGACGCGCCCCACCTCCTGCTCCAGCGTCCCCTTCAGGAGCTCCCCCGTCACGGGGTCGAGGGGGATCTGTCCCGAGCAGAAGACCAGGTTCCCGCAGCGGATGGCCTGGGAATAGGGGCCGATGGCCGCCGGAGCGGCGGGGCTTTGAATGGACTGCCGGCTCATGTCTGCTCCATGGCCTCCCCGTAGGGCGGGCCGTAAGAGGGGTCACCCCGCGACGAGGAGCGCGCCGGTGGCGAGCGCCGCGTACGCGAGAAAGGCGATGCACTCGTAGCCGAGAATATCCTTGAACTCGAGACGCGCCACCGCAAGGAGCGGAATCGCCCAGAAGGGCTGGATCAGGTTGGATCCCATGTCCCCGTAGGCGTAGGCCATGGCCAACCGCTCGACGGGCACGTCGAGCTCCCGCGCCGCGCGCAGGAGGTAGGGCGCTTCGATGGCCCACTTGGATCCGCCCGACGGAACGAAGTAGTTGAGCACCGTCGAGTACCAGAAGGTCAGCAGCGGCAGTGTGCGCCGACTGGCCACGCGCGTGAAGGCTCTCGCGATCCTCTGCGCCAGGGCGGTCCCCTTGATGATGCCGAACATGCCCGCGTAGAGCGGGAACTGCAGCACGATGCCGTGAAGGGGTTCGCTCGCCTTGACCGCCGCGTGCCCGAGCGCCGCCGGTCGTCCGTGCAGCAGGATCCCGAGGGCGAGAAAGGCGAAGTTCACCACGTCCAGGTTCACCGCGGAGAGCCCTCCTCCGGCGCGTAGATGCAGGACCAGCCATGCGAGCCCGAGGGCCCCCAGGATCCCATTCACCAGGAACGAGTGCTCCAGCCGTTCGGCCGGCGTAGGCCGCGCGGGGCGAGGGGGCGCATCGAACGCGGCCAGTCGCTCGGCGGCCTCGGCGTCGGCGCGGACCCGATCCTCGGGACGCGGATGGAGTGCACCGGCGAGCAGCGTGAGCGCCAGGGTGACCCCCGCTGTGAAGAGGAGATTGAAGGGGCTCAGCAAGGTGCGTTGGATCGGGATCACCTCGTCGAGGAGCCCCTGCTGGATCATGAAGTTCTGCGGCGTAGCGAGGAGCAGGGGCACGGACCCGCTCAGGCCTGCGTGCCAGGTCGCGCCGAGGCCGAAGTACGAGACGGCGACGAGGAGGCGGTAGTCGGCTCCCGGGTGCCGGCGCGCCATGAAGCCCACGAGCACGGCGCCCGCGATGAGGCCCATCCCCCAATGGATCCAAGCCACCACCATAGCGATGAGGGCGAGCGCCATCACGGCGCCGGTGTCGCTGCGTGGAATGGACGCCAGGCGATCCAGGAGAGCCCGCACAGGAGCCGCGACCGCGACGACGTAGCCCGAGAACACGACCAGGCACATCTGCATGCCGAAGGAGAGGAGGGTCCAGAACCCGTCCCCCCAGGCCCGGGTCACCTCGAGCGGTGAGGCCTCCCCCCAGGCGATCCCGAGCACGAAAGCCAGGACGGTGAGCAGGACAGCGATCGTGAAGGCGCTCGGGACCCACCGGGAGGCGAGCCGCGTGAAGAAGAGAGCCAGCCGGGCAATCACGGCGCGACTATACCATTCGCTTCCGCCTGCCGACGCCGCCCCCGCGCCCATGTCGCGCGAGCCCCGAAGGGGTTGCATTGCCGCCTAGCGCATGCTAATAGCCTGCTCCGCGTTGGGCGCATAACTCAGCGGGAGAGTGCCATCCTCACACGGTGGAAGTCGCAGGTTCAAATCCTGCTGCGCCCACTCCTAAGGATCACGGTGCGCCGGGTCGGTTGGCCCGGCGTTTCCTTTTTCGGATGGGCGCGGCGAGGGCTCCAGGCTCGCCAGACGCTCCAGGTAGGCCTTCACGGCCGCCCTCCCCCAAGCCCTCTGCGCCGCACACTGCGCCGAACGTTCGAGGCCCTGCCGGAGGATCCGCTCGCTGCCCGGCACCGCCTGCGTCCGGAAGAAACGCGCCGCGGTCGCGCTGTCCGCCTCGGAACACAGGTAGCCCACGACACCCGGGAGACGCGCCGCCGAGCGTCCTCCGAACGCCGGCAACCGCCCCACGAGCCCACGTAGATTTCTCTGCACGAAACGCATGGCCTGCGAGCGGCTTTCCGCCCGCTCGAAGGGCGGCGAGAGCAGATACCACATATCCTGCACCTTTACCTGGTCGGTGAGCACCAGCGAGAGCGCCTGATCCAGGGCGCTCCCCTGCGGCAGGCTGCCGAGCGCGCCCAGGACCGCCGCCCGCTCGGTGGAGGAGACGGCAACACCCAGGCGCCGCGTCAACTCCTCGAGGGGCAGGTGTCCCTCGGCCGCCGCGACCTCGAGGACCATGGGAAGCAGGTCGGGCGGCAACGGCCTGGCGCCGCGCAGGTGGCCCTGCGCCATCGCCCGAACACCGTCGAGGACCCACGCCGAGCGACCGTCGCGTGCCAGCGCACGCAGCACGGCGGGTCGCAGGATCGCGTCGTCCTCACTCTCCCCGCGCCGGGGAGCGAGGCCCAGCCGCCTGCCCTGCGCTTCGAGCACCCGTCGCACATAGGCCGCATACGCTGGATCCGGGCCCCCGTCTCGATACCGCTCGCGAATGCGACGCAACACCCCGAGCTGCTCTTCGACCACGGCCCGCGCCGAGTCGCCTTCGAAGGCGGCGACGGTGTCCAGCAGCGCCGCCGGTCGAAGGCTCCCGGCCGACACCATGGCCGCCGCGTGATTCAGGATGCTCCCCCGCAGGGCGGGGCTCAGGAACCGGCGCCCGTGCCGCGCCAGCGCGACGAGCGCCCCCTCCGCGAGCCCCCAGCGGTAGTAGCCCTTCTCGCCGGCATTGGGGTGGATCCACGCCGGACAGGCGCGGGCCTCCTTCAGCGGCACGACGGACACGGCCCGGTCGAGCAGCACGCACTGCGTGGTCAAGCGCTCCCCGGCCGGGTACATCACGCACACGGGGATCTTCCATGGCTCGCCCCCCGGGAAGCCCTCCGGGATCCACGCCCCGAGCGGCCGATGTCGGCGCTGTTCGAGCCGCACCTCGGCTCTGCCCTTTTCGCAACGCAGGGTCGCGTTGACCTCCGGGACCCCGGGACGATCGAGGAAGCTGCTCGCCACCGCACCGACCTCTCGACCCGATTCCCGATCCAGCGCCGCAAAGAGATCCTTCGCCGTCGCGTTCTCCCACATGTGCCGGCACATGTACCCCTGAACGGCCCGCTGAAAGGTGCCGCTCCCGAGCCACTGCTCGAGCATGCCGAGCACCGCCGCTCCCTTGCCGTAGGTGATGCCGTCGAAGGCACCCTCGGCCTCTACGACGCTGCGTATCGTCTGACGCACGGGGCGCGCGGCGGCGAGGGTGTCCGTGTCGAAGACCCAGCCGCGCCACTCGAGAAACTCGTCGGCCGCTCGATAGGACGGCCGCCACGCCTCGACCGTTCGCACGCCCATCCAGGTCGCGAACGCCTCGTTGAGCCAGAGGTCATCCCACCAGGCCAAGGTCACCAGATTCCCGAACCATTGGTGCGCGAGCTCGTGCGCGATCGTCCCGGCCACTCGACGGAGCCGCGCCACCGAGGTGGCCCGTGGATCCACGAGCAGCGCCTCTTCCCGGAAGGTGACGAGCCCCGGGTTCTCCATGGCGCCGGAGGCGAATTCCACCAGGAACGCGAGATCCAGCTTTCCGTAAGGGTACGGCAGCCCGAAATACGCCTCGAGGCGAGGCAGGAGCTCGCGGGCCATGCCGAGTCCGATGACCACCTCGGCCCCACGTCCCGGAGGCACGACACCGCGGATCGGCACCGGTCCCGCCGGGCCCGCGACGAGCTCGAGCTCCCCTGCCACGAACGCGACCAGGTAGGTCGGCATGGGGCGCGAGGGAGCGAACGCGATCTCGTCCCAGGAGCCGCGCGTCCGACGCGACGCCTCGGCCGTGTTGCTCACGGCGGTCATCCCCCGCGGCACGCTCACCGTGACCTCGAAGGGCACCTTGAAGCCCGGCTCGTCGAAGCAGGGAAAAGCCTTGCGCGCGTCCGCCGCCTCGAACTGCGTGTAGGCGAACCAGCGGGATCCGGAGCGCGCTCGGTAGAGTCCCGCGAGCCGACGATCGAAGCGCCCCCGGAAGCGGAGCTGGATCCGCGCGGTCCCCGTCCGGAGCGGAGCGGCGAGGCGCAGCATCCGCTCCCCCGCCGCGGGCTCCGCCCGGGGATCCTGGGCCGCCTCGACGAGCACCTGTTGCCGCCGGCCGCCCTGCTCGACGACGCCGTCCAGGGCGAGCTCCCGCGCGTGAAGGTGGATCCGATCCGTCCCCGCCATCACGCGCACGTCGATGGCGACCTCACCGGTGAACGACTCCTCGCGCGGGTCGATCCGCCAGTGCACCCGATAGCGAGCCGGGACCACGTCGCGCGGTAGCCTTCCCGGGGCCGGCCGCGCGAGCGACGCGGGCGAGGGACTCGCGAGCGCGGTGGTTGAAGGCGCGACGCCGTTCGGCGCTCCCGGGGGTCGGCCGCAGGCCAGCGAGCCAGCCGCCAGGGCGAGGATCCCGACTCGCATCGCGCATCGCATGAGGCGCGCACCATAGCTTTGCCGCGCGAGATCGACAAGATCCCCTCCTCGCGTTGACACGCCGCGCGCGATCCGCTACTTCGCAAGGATGTCCCGCACCTCGGATCCCCCGCGCATCTACTTCGTCGGTAGTCACGCCACGGGCAAGACCACGATGACCCGGTGGGTCAGTCAGGCCTACGGCTTGCCCATGATCACCGAGGTCGCGCGGGCCGTCCTCGCCGAGCTGGAGACGACGCTCGAGGCGCTGCGCACGGACATCGAGCTCGTGAATCGCTATCAGACGCGCGTCTTCGAGCGACAGATCGAGGTCGAGCGGCTACAGGTGGGCGGGTTCGTCTCGGACCGGGCGTTCGACAACCTGGCCTACACCGCCGAACACGCTACCGTCCTCGCCGACCTCATGTCCTCCGATCGCCTGCGCTCCTACATGGACTGGGTCGGTGGCGGCATCGTGTTCTTTCTGCGCCCCGATCCCTGCATGCTCCGCCACGACGGCGTTCGCGCGTCGGTGGAGTGGGACAGCGTCGTGCGCATCGACGGCATGATCAAGCTGATGCTCGAACAGCACCGCGTGCGCTACCTGCCCATCGACACCCCCAACATGCAGGAGCGCGTGCGCGCCGTCGAGTTCGTCCTCGGGCGGGCAGAGGAGATCTCCCAAAGCGACGTGGATCGAAGCCGGCAGCTCGTCCTCGCCTCGGTACGCCCCTCCTAGATCCTCAGCAGAGGCAGAGGAGCTCGCTCTGCGGCCGAGCACCGAGCTCCGGTCCCCCCTTCCCGAGGTAGACGTTGACCTCGGAACGAACGCCGAAATCGTCGAGGTAGATGGCCGGCTTCAAGGAAAAGCAGAGGCCCTCCTCGAGGCACCGCGTATCGTGCGTCTCGAGGTCGTCGATGTTCGCTCCGTCGCCATGGCCGTGCAGGTCGCCGATGTTGTGGCCGCTGCGATGGGGGAAACAGGGTCCGTACCCGGCCCCGTCCACCACCTCTCGGATGGCCCGGTCTACCTCCCAGCCGAGGGGTCCGAGGCCCGTGGCCCGGTCGTAGCGCTCCGTGATGAAGCGCAGCCCAGCGTCCCGGGCGCGAACGACGATCCCGAAAACCTCCGTCACGGCCGACGGAGGAGACGCCCCGGTGTAGATCGTCCACGTCAGGTCGGCGTACGCACAAACGGGGCGGTCGTGGCGGGCCAGCAGGTCCAGCAGCACCACCTGATCCGGCCCCACGGGAGTCGGCCGGTCCTGGGACGGGAGGTAGTGCGGATCGGCCGCGTTCCGACCGACCGCTACCGTCGGCGGATAGTCCGTCACCAGGCCTTCGGCCGCGAACCTCTGCATCAGGAACTGCTGCAGCTCGAACTCCGTCACCGGGCGGTCGGCGGCGATGCGCTCGCGCACCAGGCCCACGGCCAGGCCCTTGATCCGGTCCAGCTCGGTGGCGACCTGACGGTGCGCCTCCGCCTGCGCCGGGGAGAGCCGGCAGAGGAAGTGCTGGACGAGCTCGGCCGAAGGGAGCACCTCCAGCCCGAGCCGGCGAAGCCACTCGAGCGTCCCGGCGTCGATCCGCGACAGGGAGGGGATCGCCCCGTCGGGGAAGTACTCCATCGCTACCCTGCGAACCCCGCCGCGAATCAGGCGCTCGAGGTGGGCGGACAGATCGCGCCAGCCGGTGTAGGTGAGGTGCTTGCCGGGCAGCGGGGGAAGCGCGCCGCTGTCGATTCGGTGGCAGAGCACCGTGGGCACCCCCTCCGCCGGGATCAGATAGAAGAGCCGTCGACTGAGCATGAGCGCGTCGAGCCCGAGCGCGTGCCGCGCCGTCGGGTTCGACCCGGCGAAGTCGTACAAGAGCCAACCATCCAGCCCCGCCCTCCGGAGCCGTTCCTGCACCGCGCCCACCGATTCGATCAGCACCATGGCCCGGGAGCATACCGCGCCCTCCCCGTCGGTCAACGTCGGCACCGTCCGGCGCCAGAGGGCGACGCGCAACCCTCTCCACGCATTGACAGTCTCGCCGCGAGCCTGCTACAGAGCCATTCTTCCTCGGCGGAGCGCTCCGGCCCATGCAGCTGCGAACCTTCAGCTACATCGACATCCTGCAACCGCAGTTCACCGGCTTCATGCAAACGGTGTGTCCCGGCTTCCAGCCGCTTGAGAACCAAGCGGCCCTGTTCGTCGAAATCGCCCCGGGCATTGCCATCAACGCGCTGACCGACGTGGCCCTCAAACGGACCCAGGCCATCCCCGGCATGTTGATCGTCGAGCGCGCCTACGGCCTGCTGGAACTTCACCACTTCGATCAGGGGCAGGTCCGCGAGGCCGGCCGAGCGATCCTCGAACACCTCGGACTCACCGAGGAGCAGCGCCTCAAGCCGAAGATCGTGTCGAGCGAGATCATCACGGGCCTCGAGGGCTACCAGTCACAGCTCATCAACCGCATGCGGCACGGCAACATGATCGGGGAGAACGAGGCGCTGTACATCCTCGAGGTGCAGCCCGCGGGATACGCGGCAATCGCCACCAACGAAGCCGAGAAGGCGGCCGCCATCAACGTCCTTGAGTTTCTCTCGTTCGGTGCCAACGGGCGCGTCTGGCTCGGAGGATCCGAGGAGAACATCCGCGAGGCAGCGAAGGCGGCGGAACGGGCGCTTCGCGAGCTCCCCGGCCAGGGCTAGCGGGCCGCTGCGCCTCACCTCCGCCGCAGCACCGACTCGCCGTCGCACGACGTTCCGACCACCGCCACGCCGCAGCCGCCACAATTGCGTCGCTGGCGGCGGTGCGTTACCATCGCCTCATCATATTCGCCGCTTAAGGTACTAGCGTGGAGGTCTCGCGGATCATGGCTCGTCCCTCTCTGCTCCTGGTGTCTGCCGCGCTGCTCGCGCTCGTCGGCCAGGCTCACGCGAATCCGACGCCCTCGGATCTCGAGCTCGCCAAGAAGCACTTCGAGCTCGGGCGCATCTATTACGACCAGGCGGCCTACGACCGAGCCCTCACCGAGTTCAAGGAAGCGTACCGGCTGAGCAAGAAGCCGGCCCTCCTCTACAACATCGGCAAGTGTCACGAGTCTCTCGGCCAGCTGAAGGACGCAATAACCCAGTACGAGAAGTACCTCGCCGAAACGGGGCAGGAGGACGCGAACCTGAAGGCCCGGGTGGCCAATCTCCGCTCGCGACTCGAGGCACAGGAGAAGGCCTCGCCGAAGGCGGGTCCCACGCCGCGGCCCCAACCGGAGCCGACGCCTCCAAAGGCTGATCCCACTGCTGGGCCGACCCCGGATCCGTCGGCGCCGGTCCCCTCGACGCCGGGGCAGCCCGAGGCCCCACCGAGCGGACCGGCGGAACGACCGAGCCGGTGGATGTGGTGGACCGGATGGGCGCTCGCCGGCGCGGGCGTCGCGCTCGTGGGAACGGGCATCGGCCTCGGTCTGGCATCGAAGAGCAAGGCGAGCACCGTCGAGGACGCCTACCGCATCGGTCGCTACGAATGGTCCGCTATTCAGCCCATCGAGCAGGACGGCAAGCGCCTCCAGTCGGCAATGATCGGCACCGTGATCGTCGGTGCCCTCGCAGCCGCCGGCGGAGTAACACTCCTCCTGCTGAGCCCGAGGGCCACCAGCCGCTCCGTCAGCCTCGCTCCGCTGCTCGGCCCCGACGCGTTCGGGGTAGCGAGCAGCCTCTCCTTCTAGCGCGCCCGGAGGGCCATCATGCGTAGCCCAGCCGCACCCTTGCTCCTCGTGACTCTGCTGTTCGCCGGCGGGCCCTGGTCCTGCTACAAACCGGACCTCTCCGGCACGGGCGGCTTCAAGTGCTCCGACGGCACCTGCCCTGAGGGCTACGTCTGCTCGGCACAGAAGACCTGCGTGAAGGGCAGCGCGCCGCCCAAGACCGACGGCGCTGCCGTGGATGGAATGAAACGCGACGGCGCCGGTTCGGATCAGCGCGCGCCCGACCGAGGTGTGGGGGACGGCGCCGCTCCGCCGCGGTGCACCCTCGGAGCCACGGCGCTCGTCACGCCCGACTACGTTCAAGGCGGCGAGCCCGCCTTCGGACTCGGGTACGACGAGCCCAACGGGCAGGTGGTCGTCGTCTACGGCACGGCCGGCACCCCCGCCGCGCTCTCCATGGCCGTCACGAACAAGGGGCAGTGGCAGGCCCCGATCGCCTTTGGCGCCGCGGCGGGGAATTTCATGTCCGTGTCGTCGAACAGGGGATCCGTAGTCGTGGGCTTCCAGGACGGCGCGAACCAGCGGAACGCGCGGGTCTTCTTCTCGGCCACCAAGATGTTCCACGACCTGGACGGCGCGCCGGGTTCCGGCGCGTTCGTCACCCTCCACTCGGCCGGCAACAAGGACGAGGTCGGGGCGCTCTATCAGTCGCAGGTGCCGAGCGCGCCGGGCTCGACGACGATGATGCCGGGCCTCAAGCTGCAGGTGTTCTCGCGCACCGGCCAGCCCGCGCCGAACCCGTCAGGTGGTCAGCCCGTTCCTACGCCCGCGGGCGTCAAGGTCTTCGGCCCGATGGCGGCGCTCGCGCTCGAAGCCGGCGCCACTCCCGCCGCACACGTCGCCTATCTCGGGTTCACCGGCCCGGCCCCAGCCGGCGGGGCCGTGTACTACGACCTCCGACCGATGAACGGCAACTGGGCCGGCTCCCGGCGCCTGGCCGTCGTGGACAAGGTTCCGCTCGACCATCAGGGCATTGGGTTGGCGCTTCGAGCTGGCCATCAGGGCTTGCAGGCGGCTCAGCTCGTGTTCCCCGTGTGGGACGACAAGGCGTCGAACACCCTCCTGGCGTTTCAGCCCGCGGCCGGAACCGCCGCGCCGGTGGAATTCCCCGGCCCGACCCCCAGCCAAGGCGCGCAGCGTCCTACGCTGGTGACCCAGGGGCAGTCCCAGGTCATCGCCTACGTGCGCGGCGGGGACGGGGCCGTCGTGGTCAGCGGCCGGCGCAGCGTCGGAGATCCCTGGGAAGCGCCCCTCCTCGCCCACCTGGACCCTGCGAACCGCGCGGAGCGCGTAGCTCTCGTATCCGGCGGCACCGCGGGCACCACCGCCCTCTTCGAGATCGTGTACCGCCACCGGGAGGGCTCGCGGTATCGGCTAACGCACCGGAACCTCCGATGCATGACCAATCCGTGAGCGCGAGTTCGTCGTAGGGGGGAACGGCCCTCGGGTGGGGGCGGTCTCGCTAGAAGGACATCTGCCCGGCGACGCCGTAGGCTCCGGGGGCCAGGATGGGGGCGAAGGAGACTCCCCGTCCTTGCGGCGTAGAGGGCGCCTCCGCCTTGCCCCGCGTGGCGTCCACGATGAAGAACGTGATGGCAGCCGCAGCGGCGACCCCGCCCGTCACGAAGAACGCGATCGACGTGGTGCGGTTCTGCTTGAAGCTCTCCTGCAGGTCGTGGTGCTCGGGACGGTACGGCACCTTCGGGTGCGCCAGGTCGGGATTCTGGACCGCCACGGCGGCCTCCAGATCCGACGCCTTGCCAGCCGCCATCCGGTTGAAGACGATCCCCAGCGTCAATCCCGTCACCGCCACGCCTGTCGAAATCCACTTGAGCCAGGTGAAGACGGCGCCAGGACCGGCGTGCCCTTCGCCGCGCGCCGCCTCGTCCGCTGCGCGGCGCTGCGCCTTGATCGCATCCGGCACCTCGCGGTCCTCTCCCGTGGGCATCAGGTCAGGGGACTGGGCCTTGCCCCCTGCCGCCGGACGCGACGGGGACGGTGCGACCGGCAACGGCGCCGGGGCCGGAGCTGGCGCCGCCGCTCCCGGCTTGTCCTCCTCTGCGCCGAGCGCCATCTCGAGCTCCCGAACCTTGGCCTCGATCTTCGCCTTGTCGGGCGCCTGCGGCGCCTCCTTGAGGTACCGCTTGTAGTGGTCCACGGCCTGACGAGGCTTGTCGAGCTTCTGGTAGGTCTGCCCGAGGTACCGCAAGAGGGCCGGGTGCGGCTTCAGCGCATACGCGCGATTCAGCTCCTCCGCAGCCTTCTCGTAGCGTCCCGCCTGAAAATGATCACGCCCCTTGCGGAAGGCCTCGCGGGCCGTCGCCTCATCGTCGGCAAGGGCTACCCGCGCGCCAAACGGCACCAACACGGCGATCAGCGTCGCCCACAGAATGCTGCTTCTCATCAGACGCCTCGTCGAGCTCGAAGGTGTGCGCACGCCGCGAGAGGACGCGCGAAGGACTGGAGCTACCGCTCGGGCGATCACTGATACGGATCGTCCCACTCGCTGCCCCCCGACGCTTTCCCCTCAGCGGCTACGGGCTTCGCGGCTGCACGGCGAGCCTTGCTGGCCCGTGCCATCTTCGGCGCCTTGCCTCGCGGCGAGGAGAGCCGTGCCGGCTTGCGGCTCGGTTTGGGGGAGGCCGCCACCGCCGCGCGGCGAGGCTCGCCCTGCACTGGCTTGGCCGCCTCCGCGCCGGCCTCCACTGCCAGAGGCTCCACGCGAACCCCCTCGTGCCGGACACGTGCCGACGCCTCCGCGGACGCGGCCGACGCGGCTTCGGCGGAGGCCCCACGGACGGCGGCCGGGCTAGCGCCCTTCCCCACCGTCGCGGCAGCCTCGTCCTTGATCGGCTCGACCCGCAAAGCCTCCTTCGCCTCGGGGCGCGCCGGCTGGGCCTGGGGCGCGGCGACCGCCGCCCCCTTCAGCACGGCGGCCGCACCAGCTCCGGTCGACGCGCTCGACACCGGGCCGGGATCGCCCCCGGCAACCGCGCCCGACGCCGCGGCGCCCGTCCGTGGTCCGGCCATGATCGCATAGGTCACCGCCCCGCCCACGACCATGGCGACCGCCCCGGAGAGGACCCAAACCCAGGGTTTGAAGCCACCCTGCGCAGTCTCGACCAAGGGCTTGGTCGAGGCCCCCGTCATCATGGGGAGCGGGATGCCCGCCGTGGGCGCGCTCCCCATCGCCTGCTGCGGAGGAACGAGCACCAGCGGCGGCGCGAGGTCTTCTTCCAATCGAGGCACAATGGTGGACAGCCGCCGCACCACGCTACCTAGCGCCCGATCGAACTCCTGCTCAGTGTCCGCCCGCTTCGGCAGCGGCGGCGGCAAGCTCACGCTGGCCGGCGGCGGCAGAGTCTCGTCTGAGCGGATCCTGGGATTCGTCTGCATACATACACCTCCCGTTGTCCGGTCGTGCCGAAGCTAGCGCGCCTTCTGTTGCCGTTGCAAGCAGATAAACGGCTGAAACGGGTGAGAAATCGACGCACAGTATCCCACCTCGGCGGTCAGGTGCGAGATGGGTTCACCTGAAGGTCGGCCAGAACACCGTAGTGATCCGAGCACCACACGCCTCGCGCGTCCGGCGCGTCGAGCACCACCTGACTGCCGAGGATCCGGCCAGCGCCGTTCGCTCGCTCGGGCGTGACGAAGACGTAGTCCAGCCGTCGTCCCGGCGCGAGCCACCCGAGTTGCGCGGTATACGGGTTTTCCTTGGCCCAGGTAGCCTTCTCCACCCCCGGGTTGCAGAGCGCGAACGCATCCTGATAGTAGGTTCGCTCGCCCTCGATGGACGTGAGCCCGCGCAGGTAGCGCATCTCGTCCGCCTCCGGCGTCGCGTTGAAATCCCCGGCCAGCACCGCCACCGTCTGCGCGGCGTCACCGCGGGAGCGCACGAAGGTGTCCACCGCACGAACCTGCTGCTCGCGGATCGCCCCGTCCTCGAGGCGAAAGGTGAGGTGCGTCGTGAAGACCCACGTCAGCGCCTCGGGGCACGCGATGGCTGCGCCGAGACAGATCCGTCTCTCTCGGTGAGGAGGCCTCGGCAGGTCGCAGCAGCGGCGCTCCACGATCGGGTGACGGCTGAGGATCGCGAGCCCTTCGTCGCCCCCCCCCCAGGGCTGCGCCGGCTCGAATGCGCACGCGTAGCCCAGCTTCGCGGCGAGCGTCTCGGCCTGGTTCGGCACGCGTCCCGGCACGTGCCGCACCTCTTGCAGGCAGATCACGTCCGCGTCGAGAGACGGCAGTCGTTCGGCCACGAGGTCGAGCCGCTCGGCCCACGGCCCCTGCTCCTGCCACAGATTCAAGGTGAGGACGCGCACTACTCCCCTCCCCGGTAGACGCACGCCGCGTCGCAGGTTTCGTCCACGCGCACCTCCACGAGCGGCAGGTCCTCCCGCAGGCGCTCCCAGATCCAGCGCGCGAGGTTCTCGGACGTGGGATTCGCGAGGCCCGGCACCTCGTTCAGGTACCTGTGGTCCAGCGCCTCGTGCACCGCGGCGAAGGCTCCGTCCATCCTGTCGAAGTCCATCACCCAGCCCTCCACCGGATCGACGGGCCCCTCGACAGTGACCTCCACGACGTACGAATGCCCGTGCAGCCTCCAGCACTTGTGCCCCTCGGGCAGCCGCGGAAGGCGATGGGCGCATTCGAGACGGAATTTACGGATGAGTCTCACGGCGGGGCCTCGTTTATCGCGAAGGGCGCGGCGCGGCAACTGCTTTCACCTTGACGTCGCCCGAAACCTCATTACCTTTCGCGCGGGATCGTGCACGGAGAAGGATCGATGGCAAGGCTTCATGGTGGACGCGTCGTCGCGCGCGCGTTGAGAGCGGAAGGCGTCAGCCACCTTTTCACGCTGTGCGGCGGACACATTCAGGCGATCTACGATGGCTGCCTCGACGAGGGGATTCGCGTGGTGGACTTCCGCCACGAGCAGTCCGCCGCTCACGCTGCCGACGGCTGGGCGCGCGTGACCGGGCGCCCGGGAGTCGCCGCCGTGACCGCGGGACCCGGGGTCACGGACGCCGTCACGGCGGTCGCCAACGCGCAGCGCGCGCAGATACCGATGGTCCTCGTCGGCGGCCAGGGTGCCCGCCTCCTCGGGCCGCTCGGCGGGCAGGACCGCGGTGGGCTCCAGGACATGAACCACGTGGAGCTGCTGCGCGCGGTGAGCAAGTGGTCCGTCTCCGTGCCCGAGACGCGGCGCCTCGGCGAGTACGTCCAGACGGCCTTCCGCGTGGCGACGAGCGGGGTCCCGGGGCCCGTCTTCCTGGAGATGCCGCTCGACGTGCTGATGGGCGGTTGCGAGGACGCCGAGGCCGTGGCCTACGAAGGCTACCGGACGGAAGCGCGGCCCATGGGCGACCCGGAGCATGTGGAACGCGCGAGCGCGCTCATCCGCGGCGCCGAACACCCGCTGCTGATCGTCGGCAGCCAGTGGCGCTGGTCGAAGCACCCGCAGGCGCTGGCGCGGTTTCTCGACGCCGTCCCGATGCCTGCCTTTCTCAACGGTCTGGCCCGCGGGGCCCTCCCGCCCGACCACCGGTGCTACCTCAAACACGCGCGCTCGAAGGCGCTCAGCCGCTCGGACTGCGTGATCGTCTTCGGCACGCCGCTCGACTTCCGCCTGGGGTATGGGGACAAGATCCCGCCCACGGCGAAGGTGATCCAGGTCGACCTCGACGGCGCCGAGATCGGGCGCAACCGGAAGGTCGACGTGGGCATCGTCGGGGACACCGGGCACGTCCTCGGGCAGCTGGCGGGCGCCCTCGACGGCTGCCCGGGCTGGTCCGCGTGGCTCGGCGAGGTGCAGGGCATCGAGTCGGAGCTCGTCGCCAAGATCCGCGCGGAGTGCGCGCAGGAGAGCGATCCCATCAACCCGCTGCGGCTCTGCGCCGAGGTGAACCACTTCGTCGATCCGAAGACGATCGTCGTTGGCGACGGCGGGGACTTCGTGGCGACCGCGGCCTACGTCCTCGATGTGGAGGGTCCTGGAAGCTGGATGGACCCCGGGCCACTCGGTACGCTCGGTGTCGGACCCGGCTATGCGATGGCGGCGAAGCTCGCCCTACCCGAACATCAGGTCGTGATCATGTTCGGGGACGGCTCCTTCGGTCTGAACGGCATGGAGTTCGAGGCCATGGCGCGCCAGGGGATCAAGGTGGTCGGCATCGTCGGAAACGACGCCTGCTGGACGCAGATCTATCGCGGCCAGAGCATGATCTATGGACCGACCCGCACGCCCGCCACCCGCCTCAGCTACACGCGGTACGACAAGGTCGTGGAGGGGCTCGGAGGCCACGGAGAATACGTGGAGCGCCCGAATCAGCTGCGGCCGGCGCTCGAGCGCGCGTTTGCCGCCGACAAGCCAGCGCTCGTGAACGTGAAGATGGGACAGAGCGACTTTCGCCGCTACGCCGTCAGCGTGTAGCCGCGTCGGCAGGTCCCGTGAAGATGCCGTGCAAGACGTAGGTCAGGATCTCGCGAACCAGCTCCTCACGATCCATCGGCTGCTCGGCGGCCAGAAACCGCAGCATGGCCTCCTTGAGACTGCCCAGCACGAGATAGGACACCAGGCGTACGTCGCACCGACGCACGAGCCCCCGCGCCTGCCCGTCGACGAGACCGCTCTGGATGAGCGCGCAGATGCGGTCGTAGAACCGGTCCAGCTTCCGATCGAAGTCCGCGTCGATGCCCCCCGCCTCGCGAAGCAAGATGACCGTGAGCTCGCGGTGCGTCTCGACGGCGTCAACGAGTCGCCGGACGTTCCAGTACATCTGCTCGAGCGGCGGTTCGGCACCAACCTCGGTGCTCACGCGACGGACGGCCTGTGCGATGTGCACGAACATCTCGTCGAGCAACGCTTCGAAGACGGCCCGCTTGCTCGGGAAGTATAGGTAGAAGGTTCCCCGAGCCATCCCGGCGGCCGACAGGATGTCGGCCACCGAAGCGGCGTGGTAGCCCAGCTCGCTGAAGACCTTGCGGCTGGCGCTCATCAGCCGGGAACGGCTCTCCTGCCGACGGCGCTGAGCCCGCGTCACGCGCCCATCTTCGTCGGGGGGATCCGCCACGGACGCCGCTCTTACCACGCGCCGAAGGCGGCGTTCAACGCCCTTCCCCGGGCCCGGCTTTCTCTGCGACGAGAGTCAGGCCGACGCATGCCGTGTGGGCTCAACTTGACACCCCCGCTGACAGACGCTTACAATTTCGCACACGTAACGAACCAGGACTCACCTGGCCACCCAAGCTCGAGGGCAAGCGCATCATGGCTGGATCGGACAAGAGGAAACAGAGCCTGTACTTTCCCGAGGAGATGCTGAAGGAGATCCAGGAAGAGGCAAACCGCCAGGACCGGTCGTTGTCCTGGATCGTGCAGAAGGCCTGGAAGATCGCCCGCAAGGAGATCATGAAGTACCCGTCGGTCAACGAATTCCCCGGCGCCGAGGATGAGAAGGAAGAGCACGGCGACTGATTGACCGCTCGAGGCTCGAGGTCCCGTCCGCTGAGCCCAGCAGGGTTCGGAACGACCGCCCTCGTCGCTTGCTTTGTCGCGGGAGGTCTCCGCCCGGCAGAGCTCCGGCCGGGGATGGCCTCCTTTGCATACCACGACACACGCGACTACACTGAAGCCGCCTCGCCAGCATAGAGACGGGGTTGGGTGAAGCATGGACGACCGCCGGCTCGCCGAGCAGCTCCACGCCGCGGGCCTCGTGACCGACGAGCAGTATCGAGCGGCGCACCTCGCCTCCCCCGAGGATCTCGCCTTCGGCTTGCTGAGCACGGGTGCGATCAGCGAGACCGACCTGCTCAAGTTCCTCGGACTGCAGTTCCAGACCCGCTACGTCTCGACGGAGAAGCTCGGCTCCGCCACCGTTCCGCAGTGGGTGCTTGACCTGTTGCCGGCGGAGCTGTGCGAGCAGCTCCACGTGCTCCCCGTGCGGTGCGACAAGGAGCGACTGGTTCTCAGCATCGTCACGCCCGACCCGGGCGATCCGCGCGTGCTCGAGGCCGTCCGCCGCGCGTCGATGGCCCAGGAGGTTCGAGCTCACGTCGCCCTGCGCCACGCCATCGAAGCGGCGATCCGGCGCTTCTACAAGGGTGACATCCACGCCTTCGCGCGCATGGAGCAGGCTCTCGGCGCCCACTACGGCCAGCTGCTCAACATCTACGACCAACGCGTGATCGATCTCGGCAGCGGCGCGGGTGCCCCGGCCGACCTGGACCGCCTACCGACCGGAGAGGTGAGCGCGGTGGGCGCCCCTCCGGCGCCGACGGACGCAACGGCATCCCCGAACGACAAGGACGCATCGCGCTCGAAGCGCCCGTCGTCGGCAGTCGCGGGAACGCTCGTCCCGCCGGCCGACGGAATGGGGGTGCTCGACCAGCTAGCAGGTCCCGATGCGACACCTCTCGGAGAACGGCAGCTCGCGCTCGACGACGACGAGCGTCTGCGCCCCGAGGCCTTCGTCCGCACGGTCGCCGTCCTGGTGAATGTGCTCGAGATGGGGCACGGGTGGCGCCAGGGGCACTCGGCCGAGGTCGCCCGTCTCGTCCAGCTCCTGGCGGAGAGAACGACGCTGCCCAAGGAGCAGTTCTTCAGCCTGCAGCTGGCCGCCTACCTCCACGACGTGGGGCGCCCGACCGACCCGCATCTATCGGCCCTCTCCACGGCCTCCGCGGCCCCCTCCGCCGAGCCCGCCCCTCGCGCCGGCGTCGACCCGCTGAAGCTGCTCGAGGGAATCCATCTCCCGGCCACCACGACCAGCATCCTGGTGGCGCAGCACGAGCGCCCCGACGGTCGGGGCATCCCTGGAAAGCTGGCAGGGCGCGGCATTCCCCTCGGAGCTCGCTTGCTCGCGGTGTCGAACGCCTACTGCGATCTCCTGGCCAACCCGCGCGCCCCCGGAGGGCGCGTGACCGACCCGCTGCAGGCCCTCGCACGGTTGCGCGACGCAGCCGAGCGACGAGTTCTCGACCAGTACGCGGTGGACCGGCTCGCCGAGGTTCTCACGGGAGACGCGGCCGAAGGCGTGGCGGTGGGGCAGCGCCCGCGGGTCCTCGTCGTGGACCGGGACATGGAATCGACGGCACTGCTGGAGCTGAAGCTGGTGGGCGCCGGACACGATGTGCGGGTGGTCCAGACGACGGCCGAGGCGGCGCGCGAGATCCTGGCGAGCCCTATCGACCTCATTCTCTCCGAGGTTCGGCTCGACCCCGTGGATGGCTTCGACTTCCTCAAGCGCATGCAGGCCGACGCGCGCACCCGCCAGATACCACTCATCTTCGTTTCCGAGTGCGCCGATGCGGAGGACGTCAACCGGGGCTTCGAGCTCGGCGCCCTCGACTACATCGTCAAGCCGTACGCCCCCGAGCTCGTCGTGGCCAAGGTGAAGAACATCGTCGCCCAGCGCCCCGGCGCGCGGCGCGCGCAGCAGGGCTAGGCCGTACCCGGCAACCGAGGCATCCAACGCACGCGGCACGCCCGGAGAGACCGCTGACGGGACCCGCAGCCTGTGCTAGGGTCCCTCCGCTCGAACGCCCTCCCCAGGTTTCACTTCTCCTTTCCACCGCGAACCGTGGCGGGTGGCGCGAGCTGAACGTCAAAGAGGTGCAGCATGCGCATCGCGAATCAATGGGGTAGCTCCCGGCAGCTGTTGTTCGCCCTCCTCGCGCTCGCCGCGGCGAGCTGTGGCGGCTCGTCGCAGGGTTGCAGCCTGCAGCCGATCTCGGGGGGCTTCCCGCAGGCGGAGCAGATCCCTGGCGGAATCCAGGCCCGCTTCAGCTCGGACGGGCTCGACTTCGTGGAAAAGAACAGCGGCACCCTCCTCGCGCAGGTACTCCCCCAGGGACTCAACTTCGACGTGCCGCCCACCTGCGGCCTCTCGGTGCCCGTGGTGGGCGATATGAACATCTGCGCGACGAAGAGCGGCAGTGGCCCTTGCCAGGGGAAGACGCCTCCTTGCCAGATTCAAGCCTCGCTGACCGGGGTGGCCCTCGAGCCCCAGAGCACCTCGGGCGACACGCTGCGCCTCGTCGCACGCGTTAAGGCCAGTACGCCCGCAGGAAACCCGATCACCACCTCGGGGGTGGCCTCGTGCACGATCGCGCTCGACACGACTCGGGCCGGCAAGGGGGACATGGCCTTTCAGGCCGACCTGCGCTTCAGCGTGGACCCCGTGAGCAAGCGCACCCGCATCGCGCTCAAGGAGGCGACGCTCACCGACCTCGACAACGGCGACCTCTCCGTCAACGGGGGCGCCCTCTGCTTCCTCGCCGACGTCTTCTTCAAGGGCTTCCTGATCGACCAGGTCAAGAACGCGGTCGGAAAGCTGGTGGGCCAGCTCCTCGACACGTCTCTCTGCTCGAAGTGCGACACGACCCCCTGCCCCGGTGGCGCCACCTGCGACGCAAAGACGCAGCTCTGCATGCAGGGTGCGAGCTGCGTGCA
Organism: Deltaproteobacteria bacterium; assembly: GCA_020848905.1. NCBI lineage: Bacteria > Pseudomonadati > Myxococcota > Myxococcia > Deltaproteobacteria bacterium. The sequence goes on along the minus strand of JADLHG010000004.1, from coordinate 383,084 downwards.
GCGCCTCGGCGTCGAGGGGCGCATGCCGCTGGCGAGCCTCCCGTCCCGGGATCCGAGCGCCCTCGACCTGCTGGCCTGGCTGGGCAGCCACGTGGGGATGCACAACAACGGGGTCACGCTCGGGCTGCTCGGCGGCGTGGCGCCCGGCACGGGTCCCGCTAGCTGCGTCAAGCCACGCCCTGAACTCCGACCCAACCCGACCACCCCTCCGCTGCCCGTCTTCGCCGGTCTCACCGGGAACACCACCCCCGAGGGGAAGCCGTTTCACCTTGGCGTGGGCATCCATCAGCGCATGCTCGACATGGCCGGTTGGAGCGCGTACACCGCCGGAACGCTCTGTCTGGAGCTCAGCACGCAAGCCATGCCGCTCCTGAATTCCGACGCCTTCAGTCTGATCATGCCATCCTTGGGCATGCTGACCGGCGGACAGTCGGCTCCCGTCAAGCTCGTCGTCCTCCCCGCCTCGCCGCCCCGCTTCAGCCTCGGCAAGGGGCAGATCGTGGATGCAGGCAACGGCAACTACACCATTGTGGATCCCCTCCTCACGATGCGCTTCGACGACCTGTCGCTCGACCTCTACGTGCTCGCGGACCAGCGCTTCGTGAGGGTCATGCGCCTCACGGCAAACGTCTCGATTCCCGTGGCGCTGGTACTCGACGCGAAGGGCCAGGTGCGACCCGTCCTCGGGGCACTGGACAAGGCCTTCGACAAGTTGAAGGTCACCGACAGCGCGCTCCTCGGTGAGACGCCGGCAGACCTCGAGGCCAAGTTCCCCGTCCTGCTCAAGCTGGCGCTGGGATTTCTCCCCGAGCTCCTCAGCAAGGGGTTCGCGCTGCCAGAGCTCGCGGGGTTGAAGATCAAGAACGCGACCTTCACGAGCACCGACGCCAACAGCGTGCTGGCGCTCTTTGGAGAGCTGGCCCCGGCGAGCGCGCCGCAGCCACCGCCCTCTCCGGCGCTGCCGGCCCCCTCGCCCCTGCCCGCGGGAGCCGAGGTGCCGCAAACGCGGCTCCGGCTGGTCCGGGTCGAGCTCCCCCGCCGGCGAGAGACGCTGCGCCTCCGCGCGCTCTCCCATCTAAAGGAGGGGCCCGAGGTGACGGTACGGGTGGACAGTCCCCACGGCCCGCAGGCCGAACTCTCCTACCGGCTGGACGGCGGCGATTGGTCGCCCTTCCTGGCTGGCACCGAGCTGCACCTGCGTAGCCCCATCCTCTTTCTCCTGGGGCGCCACCTGCTCGAGGTTCGCACCCGACCTCGCGGCGAGATCGACGCCGTCGACAGTCACCCTGCGCGCCTGGAGTTCGAGATTCGCGACCCCGCGCCCCCGGCCGTTCGGGTCGGCGTCCCGGCGCGCGCGCCGATGGCGGCGGTCGAGGAACGGGGCGGGTGCCAGGCCGTGCCAGAATCGGTGCCGTCGCGCAGCGTAGGGCTCCTCGTCGTGCTGGTGGGGCTCGTGGCCCTTGCGCGCCGATTCCGCCGTGCGGGTCGCTTCCGGGCGCTCGTGGTCCTCGCGCTACCCCTCCTGCTCGCGGGCTGTCCGAGCAGCGTCCCCGTCACCCAGGACAGCGGCCCGGCCGGGGACAGCGCGGTCCCACCCAGTTGCGGTGCCTGTTCGGCAGGGACCTACTGTTGCCAGAAAAGCGGAAAGTGCGAAAAAGAGCAGCTGTCCTGCAAACCAGGGAAAACATGCGGACCCGGCTTCACGGCGGTCGCCCCGGACGGCGCCAAGACCATGGACGAGGCGACCTGCACCGCGCTCCCCGTCGACTGCGAATGCAAGGAACTCACGCCGCTGCAGCCCGGCCTGCTCGGCCGGTTCTCGGCCCTGACGGCGGCGAAGGAGGGATTGCTGGCCAGCGCCTACGAGAGCAAGTTCGGCGACCTCGTGGTGGTGAGCGCCCCCTACGGCGACCTGACCAAACAGCAGCGAGAGCTCGTGGACGGTGTTCCTGCGGCCCAGCCGACAAACGCCCCGAGCGGCTGGCGTGGCGGCGTATCCGAGCCGGGGGACGACGTCGGGCTCTACAGCGATATCGCCCTCGCCGCCGACGGAACGGCCATCGTCGCCTACCACGACGCGACGGCGAGCGCCCTCAAGGTCGCGGCCCGGCGGGGCGGCAAGTGGACTGCACACGTGGTCGCAGCGCCCGCGGCGAGTTCGCGCGAGGTGGTCGGGCGCGCCGTCTCGCTGCTCGGCGGGGAGAAGCCCGCGGTGGCCTTCCTCGTGCTGAACGTCGAGGCCAAGAAGGGCCAGTTCCGCTCCGAGCTTCGGTGGGCCGCCGCCAAGAATGCCAGCCCGGCGGCGAAGGACGACTGGACCGTCACCGTGGTGGACAGCGCGCCCATGCCCTGCCGTAACCTCTGCGGGAGTGGCGAGGCCTGCGCGGTCGCGACCGACGGAAGCAGCGAGTGCAAAAAGAAGGACACGACCTGCAACCCGGCCTGCAGCACGACGCAGGCTTGCATCGCGGGGAAGTGCGAAACGATTCTCCCCGACCAGAAGCTCGCCGAGGTTCCGCCGGTGCTGGGGCTATGGCCCAGGGCGCTGCGAGCCGGAGCAAACGCCGTGCTCGTCTATCACGACGCGGCGCAGGGGACGCTCAAGGCCGCGCCGGTGGATGGCGCTGGCGGCGCAGCGAAGAGCGTCGTGGTAGGGGGGGGGGCAACGGACCGACAGGGCGCTTTCTGCGCCGCGGTTGCCGACTCCGGAGGAAAGACGATCCACGTCACGTTCCAGAAGGAGCCCGCTCTGACGCTTCACTACCTGACGATCGACGCGGGCACCCTGAAGCCCGGCGCGACGGAGACCGTGGACGACGGCATTCGGCCTGATGGACGACACTATGTCGGCGCAGACAGCGCCCTCGTCGTGGATGGGGCCGGCGCAGTCCGGGTCATCTACCAGGACCAGCAGAACGCAGATCTCCTGACGGCGCTTCGTACGGGGCCGGGGACCTGGACCCCGAAGACGGTCGCCGACCCTCATCTCGGGCGCCTCCTCAAGGGCGGGCCGCGCGGCTACGGCTTCTTCAGCGACCTGGCGACCTCGGGGGGGGGCCAGGTATACGGCAGCACCTTCTTCTACGACCCCACCCTGACCCAGAAGGGCGACCTGGAGTTCTTCGGCGTCAAGTAGTCCGCACCCAGTAGCCCGCCGCGTCCGAACGGCGCACGGCTCCGGACCGGATTCCGGACGCGTGGCTCGTCGTAGCCTCGGAAAGCCACGAAAGCGCGTGCTCGACGGGCAGGCACAGCCCCTGCAACTCGACCCTTCATGCCTCGCCACGCCGCGCCCCGTCCACGTCGCCGTCTATGCCTCCCCCTCTGCCTTCTAGCGCTTCTCGGAGGCTCGCCGCCTGCACGCGGCGAGGTCCGCGGGCTGCGATGGCCCGTCCGACGCGAACCGTCCCTCGACCGCTTGGCCCACGCCGCCTTCGAAGTGGCGGGACTCGGAACGGAGGAGGCGGAGCGTCGGATGCGTCGGCGCCTCGCCTGGTCTCCGCTCGTCCCGCGTTTCTCGGTGCGCTTCCTCTACGGGCAAACCCTCGGGGAGTTCTGGGAGCAAGGCGGTCCCCGACCGGCGGGACTCGAACTGAACAACCATGTTGCCCTTCGCTGGGAGATTCGGGCAACGTGGGATCTGGAACGGCTCGTATTCGACGGACGGGAGCTTCGAGTGACCGCGCTGCGACAACACCTCGTGCGACAGCGACAGGACCTGCTGGAACGGGTCGCCCGCGCATACTCCCAATGGAGGAACGTGCGGGCGCGCCTGGCCGCCGACACCGGCTCCCTCTCGGTCGACCAGAGGGACGAGCTCAAAGAAGAGCTCGCGCAGCGTCGGGCGCTGCTCGAGGTACTCACAGGTGGACTGCTCGCGCGCGAAGGCATTCCATGACCCGCCCTCCTGACCAGCGGCGCGAACGTCGTTTCGCGGTCGAGCTCCGGACCCACATCCGCAACAGCACGCCACCCCTCGAGGTCGTGACGCGCGATGTGAGTCGGGGCGGCATCTGCATGATCTGCCCCGCGCCGATCGTCGCCGGAACTCCGCTCGAGCTCGCGCTCTGCCTCGCGCTCGGACGGTCCTCCTTCTCCGAAGAGCTCGTCGTCGAAGGCCGGGCGATATGGTGCACGCCGCTCGGACCGCGCACCTTCCAGGTCGGCGCCGCCTTCGCACCGCTGTCGCCCGCGACAGAGAGCCACCTGGACATGTTTCTGCGGTTCCTGCAGCAAGAGGTAGCCCCCGACTCTCAGGCCCGGCAGGAAGCGGCCAGCCCGTTCGACGTGGACGGCGAAGACGACCTATGAGGGAGTACGCATGCCGAACCGGCGCCTGAGTTTCCGGTACGAGATCGCTGCCGCCGCGGAGATCCGACTCGATGCGGAGGAGGTGCCTGCCCAGGCGAAGAACCTGAGCCGTGGGGGCGTTGGGCTCACGATGGGCCGGCGGCTCCCCGAGGGTGCCCCGCTCGGACTGTCTCTCTTCCTCGTCGAGGATGGAGTGGAGGACGAGATCTCCTCGCCGCTCGAACTGGTGGGAGAGGTGATCTGGCAATCCGCTCATGCCGACGGGGAACACGAGGCGGGGATACGGTTCGCGGCGCTGGATACGGCCCAGTGCGAGCGCCTGGAGCGGTTCCTGTCCAGGCTGGGTTCCTGACCCCAGGCGCAGGCTGGCGAGCGACCGGAGAGCGTCAAGTGGTCGCGCCCGCCGGGTCAAGAGATCCGGTTAGATCTCCGAGGGCTGGACCGCCGCGACTGCATACCGGCCTACGCAGCGCGGGGCCACGGGCCGGTCCGGTGCGCACCGCCCTACGCACCGGGGGACCCCGCCGCCGGCGAAATCCCGAACGATCACGCACAAAGCAGCCCGTGGCATGCAGCTTGCTCACGGTCTACGGCAGTTTACCCAGGAAGGGCGCCCATGGCACCACTGCTAGCTCAAGCCAACGCTGCACCGGGCAACGATAAGGCCCTGAAGATCATTGCCCGTTCGCTCTTCAAGGAACTCAAACAGAACGGCTACGACAGCCGACAGATCGTCTCGCTGAGCACCGAGCTCATCAGCCTCGTCACCTCCGACCTTCGCGGCGAACAAAGCAACGTGAACCCCCAGTAGCCCTACCTTCGGCGCGACTCCCCCCTTTCGGCCTTCGAACCCATGGTGTGTAGGACCGGTGGCGTGTGCGCCCCGAGCACAGAGCGGAGCGGCCGCCGCACGCCTCCTGCGCGGCATGACCTCCGTAGGCTCCAGTTGCATTGGGCCCCAGGTGGGAAGTAGAGTTCTGCGCGCCAAGCGACCCAGGGCGTCCTTAATGAACCCCGAGTCGCGCGTTGCAGGTCGTCACACCTCACAGGGAGGGGACCATGGGAGTTCGCGTCGCTATTAATGGGTTCGGGCGAATCGGCCGGTGCGTGACCCGCATCTGGGCCAATGACACCACGGGCGCCGAGCTCGTCGCGGTCAATGACCTCACCGACGCCGCCACACTGGCGCACCTGCTGAAGTACGACTCCATCCATCGGCAATTCCCTGGCACCTCCGTGGCCAAGGACGGCGCCATCGTAGTCAACGGTAAGTCCGTTCAGTGTTTCGCGGAATCCGATCCGAAGAAGCTCCCGTGGAAGGATCTGAAAGTGGACGTCGTGCTCGAGTGCACCGGTCGTTTCACCAAGCGCGACGAGTGCGCGATGCACCTCGAGGCCGGCGCCCGGAAGGTCATCCTGAGCGCCCCCGCCAAGGGCGCCGTCGACGCCACGCTGTGCCTTGGGATCAATACCGCGACGTACGACCCGGAGAAGCATCACGTCATCAGCAACGCCTCCTGCACCACGAACTGCCTGGCCCCCGTGGCCAAGGTCATCCATGAGAACTTCGGTATCGAGTCCGGCCTCATGACCACGGTGCATTCGTACACCAACGACCAGCGCATCCTGGATGCACCGCACAAGGACCTCCGCCGGGCGCGTGCGGCGGCCACCTCCATGATCCCCACCAGCACCGGTGCAGCCAAGGCCATCGGGCTCGTCCTCCCGGCGCTCGTGGGCAAGCTGGACGGGATCGCTATCCGCGTTCCAACCCCCAACGTCTCGCTGGTGGACCTGACCGTCAACCTGGCGAAGCCGGCCACTCGCGACGCGATCAACGGCGCGCTGCGCGCCGCGGCGGAGAAGGAGTTCCGCGGGATCATGCTGGCGGTAGATGAGCCGCTGGTCTCGATCGACTTCCTCAGCCAGACCCATTCGTCGTGCGTCGATCTGCCCTCGACCATGGTCCAGGGCGACAAGTTCGCGAAGGTGTTCGCCTGGTACGACAACGAGATGGGCTATTCGGCCCGCCTCTGGGACATGTGCAAGCTCGTCGCGCAGAGGCTGTAGCCATGGCCATCAAGCGCGTCGACGGTCTACCGATCACAGGGAAGCGGGTCTTCTGCCGGGTGGATTTCAACGTTCCCCTGGACGACCAGCTTCGCGTAACGGACGACACGCGCGTCGTGGCCTCGCTGCCCACCATCCGCCACGTCTTGGATGCGAAGGGGAAGCTGATCCTGGCATCGCACCTCGGACGCCCGAAGGGCAAGCCGAACCCGAAGTACCGCATGGAGCCGGTGGGCGCCGTGCTGGCCAAGCACCTCGGCGACGGGTACCGCGTCCTGGCCATCGACGAAGTCGTGGGCGACGGCGCCCGGAAGCTCGTCACCGACATGCGTGAAGGCGACGTGGTGCTGCTCGAGAACCTCCGGTTCCACCCGGGCGAGGAGGCGAACGACGATGCGTTCTCGCGCCAGCTCGCCTCGCTCGCGGACGTCTACGTGAACGATGCCTTCGGCACCGCCCATCGCGCGCATGCCTCGACGGTGGGGATGGTGTCGCAGCTCGCCGCGCGCGGGGCCGGATTCCTGATGATGCAGGAGGTCGAGGCGCTCGGCCGGCTCCTGAAGGACCCGCCGCGCCCCTTCGCCGCGCTTCTCGGCGGAGCGAAGGTCGCGGACAAGATCGGCGTGCTCGAGAACCTGATCAAGCGGGTGAACGTGCTCCTCGTCGGCGGCGCCATGGCGAATACGTTCCTCAAGGCCCGGGGAGGCCTCGTCGGCGCATCGCTCGTGGAGGACGACTACCTCGACGTGGCCCGGCGGATAAGCGCCGCTGCCGAGAAGGCGGGAGTGGCGCTCCACCTCCCCGTCGACCTGGTATGCGGGACCGGACTCGACCAGCCGGCCCAGGCCACCGTCCCGGCCGGCGAGGTTTCCGGAGACCTGATGGCGCTCGACATCGGGCCGAAGACGCGCAGTCTCTTCGAAGCGCAGCTCGGACAGGCCAAGGCCATCTTCTGGAACGGGCCGATGGGCGTCTTCGAGCGCCCCGCCTACGCAGAGGGAACGCTGGCCATGGCGAAGGCAGTGGCGGCGAGCGGCGCCTTCAGCGTCGTGGGCGGCGGCGACTCGGTGGCTGCGGTTCAGCAGAGCGGGCTCGCCCCCCGGATTACGCACATTTCTACCGGTGGAGGTGCTTCCCTCGAGTTCATCGAGGGGAAGGCGCTGCCCGGAATCACGGCCCTCGAGAGCTAGGCGCGACACTCGAAGACGCGGACAAAGCATGGCCCTGAGCAAGCGGCGGCCGATCATCATCGGCAACTGGAAGCTGAACAAGACCGTCGCGCAGGCGCTCGAGCTGGCGTCTTCGATACGTAACGTCCTCGGAGGTCTCTCTGCCGACCTGGAGGTCGGCATCGCCCCACCGTTCACGGCCCTGTCGGCCGTGGCGCGTCGGGTCGAGGGGTCCCGGCTGATCGTGGCGGCGCAGAACTGCCATCACGCCGACGAAGGAGCCTTCACCGGCGAGGTCTCGGCCCCGCTACTCGCTGACGTAGGGTGCACGCACGTCATCGTGGGCCACTCCGAACGGCGGCAGCTCTTCGGAGAGGACGACGGAACCGTCAACAACAAGGTCCACGCCGTGCTGCGGAGCAGCCTCGTGCCCGTGCTCTGCGTGGGCGAGCTGCTCTCCGAACGGGAGGCGGGCCGGACCTTCGACGTCGTGTCGCGGCAGCTCGAAGGGGCGCTCGCCGGCGTCTCGCGCGAGGCGGGCGCGTCGGTGGTGGTGGCTTACGAGCCGGTGTGGGCCATCGGAACCGGAAAGGTCGCTTCGACGGCCCAGGCGCAGGAGGTCCACGGCTTCCTGCGAACTCGGCTCGCGACGCTCTTTGGGGCCGAAACGGCCGAACGGATCCGCCTCCAGTACGGCGGGAGCGTGAAACCGGACAACGTTCAGGGCCTGATGGCCCAGCCGGACATCGACGGGGCCCTCGTCGGGGGGGCGAGCCTGCAGGCCGAGTCCTTCATCGAGATCTTGAAATACACCAGGGAATGAACTACACCCCACCGGCTGTTCCGCCTCGACGCGAGCAGGCAGGGGAAACGGACGATCGATGTTTACGCTCATCACAATCCTTCACGTGATCATCTGTGTGTTCCTCATCCTCGTCATCCTGCTTCAGGCCGGCAAGGGAGCCGGGATGGGGATCGGCATCCTCGGCGGCGCCAGCCAGACCGTCTTCGGCGGCCGCGGGGCAGGCACCTTCCTCGGCAAGATGACGGCCACCATGGCGGTGCTCTTCATGCTCACCTCCATGAGCCTGGCCTGGAAAGCCAGCCAGCAGGAAGACGTCGTGCTCAAGAAGCGCGCCGAGGAGAAGGCCAAGCGCGACAAGGACCGCAAGGACAAGGAAAAGAAGCTCCAGGAGGCGGCCAAGAAGGCCGCCGAGAAGGTGAGTTCGTCCAAGGCGCCCGTGCCGGCCAAGGCCCCTGCCGCGGTATCCGCCCCCGGCGGAGCGCCCTCTCCTGCCCCGACCAAGGCCCCTGCCGCGGTGCCCGCGCCCTCGAAGGCCCCGGCCCCCGCCGCGGAGGGCGCGGACAAGGCGGCGGTCCCGGCGCCTCCCGCAAAGAAGCCTGCGGCCAAGAAGCCGGCCGCCGACAAGCCGGCCGCCGACAAGCCCGCCGCCGACAAGCCGGCTGCAGACAAGCCGGCCGCAGACAAGCCGGCCGACGAGTAGGACCTCCCGCTCCGGGCGCCAGGGTAAAGCCGATCATGCGCGTGCCCTTCCGCAAGCTCCACGGTCTAGGAAACGACTTCATCGTCGTGGACGGCCTCAGCCGCTCCGCCCCCGTGGATCTCCTCACGGCGCGCGAGACCGCCGTCCGGCTCTGCGACCGCCACCGCGGCATCGGCGCCGACGGCGTCCTCCTCGTGCTGGCCTCCCCGTCTCCGGACGCCCTGGCGCAGATGCGGGTCATCAACTCCGACGGAAGCGAGTCGGAGATGTGCGGCAACGGCATTCGCTGCGTGGCCAAGCTGCTCCATGACCACCTGGAAGGCTTCCGCCACCTATCCGAGATCCCTATCCTCACGGGAGCCGGGGTGCTGCGGTGCGCCCTCACGCGCGGGGACGACGGGCTCGTGCGGTCGGTGCGCGTAGACATGGGACGCCCCGGCCTCGAGGCACGGGAGCTCCCGATGCAGGCCGAGGGTCGCTTCGTGGACCAGCCCATTCAGGTGGGCGACACGACCCTCCGCGCCACCGCCGTCAGCATGGGCAACCCGCACCTCGTGACCTTCGCGGAAGCGACGGCCGACGTGACGGCCCTCGCCGCCGCCCTCGGGCCGAGCCTCGAGCGTCACCCCCGATTCCCGCAGCGAACCAACGTGGAGTTCGCACGGCCTGCCGCGAACCGCGAAGGGTTGGATCTCGCCGTCTGGGAGCGGGGCTGCGGCCTCACCCTCGCGTGCGGCACCGGCGCCTGCGCCACGGCCGTGGCTGCCACCGTGACGGGCCGACATCCCGCAGGTCGCCCGCTCCCCATTCACCTGCCCGGGGGGACGCTCGACATTCTGGTCGCCGAGGATCTGTCCCGCGTCTGGATGGAGGGCCCGGCGACGATGGTCTTCGAGGGCGAGGTTCAGGTCGCGGACTGAGCCCTCTTCCTCCCGACGGGCGCCTACTGCGAGAGGGTCCCGTCTTCCTGCAACCGCTCGTGCTTCACCGTCAGCTTGGTGGTCCCCTTCACTCCCGCAGCCTCGGCCGTGATGGTGACCTCGCCCTCCTTCACCGTCTTCACCGTCCCCTTGTCGTCGATGGAGGCGACGCTCGGGTCGCTGCTCGCCCACCGTATCCCCCCGCCAAACATGGCCTGGTCTTGGTCGTTCAGGACCGTGGCCTTGAACGCGCGGCGCACGCCGACCATCAACACGGGCGCTTCGGGGTCGATCTCGACGCGCTTGGGGATCTGCACCACCACTGGCACTTCCTTGGTCACCTCGCCCGCCTGGACGAGCAGTTTCCCGCTCCCCGAGCGCAGGGCCTCCATCTGCCCCTTGTCGTCCACCGCGAAGAGCGTGGGATTCAAGCTGCGGTAGACCACCGCCTGCGCGGGCATGACGTTGCCCTCCTTGTCCTTCACGGTGGCCTTCGCCTGGACTCGTCCTCCTCGGCCACCGAGCACCGGCTGGTCCGGAGTGACCTCGATGGACGAGGGTTTGGCAGCACAGCTCGCGAGAGCGAGGAGGGCAGAGAGCAGGAGCGCGCGTCGCTTCATGGTTCTTGGCGTCTCGGTGCGAGGGTTGCTGGACGGGACTGCGGTGCTGTCAGCCGCGCGGCAGGCGGCGGCCCCGTGGGGGCGTCGGGCAGGTACTACTCGGCGGCGGCTTCGCCCCCCCCGCCCTTCGCCTTCTGCGTCACGGCGAACATGAGGTTCGTATAGCCGGCGATGCCCGCCGTATACATCACCTTCTTGATGATCTTGAAGTCCACGTTCTGGTCCACCTGGAGGATGAGATCGCCGTTGAAGCTCTCGCTCGGGTGGGTGACCTTCCAGTTGTTCTTGAACACCTCCAGCTGTTCCTTGAGGCGCGAGATGTTCCAGTCCGGGCTGTCGTCATCGAGGAGCTCCTTCGCCGTCGAGACGGCGTTACCCTCGAGGATCACGACCCCGCCGGAGGGATCATCCTTCGGGAAGGAGACGGCCACGACGGGGGCGCGCTGGATCGCGTCCACCTTCTCGGCGAAGGGGAGCTTGATGTCCTTGGCCACGCGCCCGAGCTCGCCGGTGGCGGAGAAGCTCATCAGCAGGAAGATCACCATCACGATGAACATGTCGATGAGCGGCGTGAGCTGGAGGTTGGCGAAGGTCGATTTCCGTCCCCGACCGTGCGAACCGTGACCGCCGCCCTTGTGTAGACCGACGCTGCCGAGGAGGTGCGCCGCAGGCGGGTGAATCATGTGCGCCTCGGCGTGGGCCGGGGAATGCGCCCCCTGCTGCCGCGCCGCCTGCTTCCACATCCGGAAGGCCTTGAGAGAAAGGTGGTTGATCTCATCGAGCAGGCCCTGGGTCTTCCCGTTCAGCACGGAGAAGAAGAAGAGGGCCGAGATGCCGCTCAGCAGTCCGAAGGCCGTGCAGTTCATGGCCTCGGAGATACCGGCGGCGAGCATCGTGGCCTTCTCGCCGACTCCGGTCTTCGAGACCGCGCTGAAGGAGTGGATGAGTCCGATGATCGTGCCGAAGAGGCCCATCAGCGTCGCCACGTTGCCCATCAGGGCCAGGTAGCCGGTGCGGATCTCCAGCTTCGGAAGCTCGCCGTACGCCACCTCGTCCATGGCGTTCTTGACCTTCTTCTCACCGAGGGCGCTCGCGCGCAGGCCGGCCGCCACGATGCGCGAGAGCGGCTTGTCCACCTGCTCGCAGTACTGGACCGCACCGTTGATGTTTCCCGACGAGAGGAGACCCTGCAGGGTGCTATTGAACTCCTGCGCGTTGAGCGACCCGCGAACGAGCACGATCGCCCGGTCTAGCGCCAACCACGCGCTGACAAGGAAGCTGAAGAGGATGGGACGCATGCCCCAGCGACCACCCTCGAAGGCCTCGCGGAGAAAGGTCGGCAGCACGTTGAACGGCAGGAAGATCGAAATCAGCGCCGCCACAACGACTACGATGATGCCCGTCGCCTTGCCCATCAGGGTCTCTCCTTGCGCCCTACAGCGCCGCCGATGCGTCGCTGACGCGGATGTCGGTGAAGTGCTGGTTCAGGGCCACATCCATGGCGCGGATGATGTGCTGGTACTTGACGCCGTCCTCGACGGCCACGGTCAGGTCGTTCTTCTCCGGCCGCTGGACCTTGATCTCTCGGAGCTGCTTGCCGAGCTTCTCGGTGTCGTAGAGCTCGCCTTGCTTGGGGATCACCAGACGCTCGGCGCCCGCCGTGATGGTGTACCCGTCGTCCCCTACGAGGAGCACGACCTTGACCTGAATTTCCTGCGGCTTCTCTTCCACCTTCTCGGCCGCCGATCCCTTCTTGTTCTGGCTCACCTTGATGCGAGCCATCTGCGACCAGACGGCGGTGATCAGAAGGAAGCAGATACAGCAGACCAGCAGGTCGATGAAGGGAACCAGGTTGAGCTCGGCGTCGAGGGGCTTCTTGCCGCCTTTTCCGCCGCCAGTATCAATTGAAACGCCCATTTCGCCCTCGTTGTGTGGTGGGCCCCGGGGATCTTGCTACATCGCCGGCGGAGCGGCCTGGCGCGAGCCACTGATCAGGTTCATCACCTGCGCCGACACCTCGTTGATGTCGTCGATGCGCGACTGCGTCATGCCGTTCAGCACGGAGAAGGCCAGCAGCGAGACGATGCCGACCAGCAGACCGAAGGCGGTGCAATTCATGGCCTCGGAGATACCCTTGGCGAGCAGCGTGGCTTTCTGCGAGGGGTCGATGCCGGCGACGCCGGCGAACGACTTGATGAGACCCACGATCGTCCCGAGGAGTCCCATCAGGGTCGCCACGTTGCCGATCATGGCCAGGTAACCGGTCCGCTTCTCGATGAGCGGCATCTCGCGCAGCGACATCTCGTCCATGGCCGCCTGAACCTCGGCGTCGGACTTGTTGATGCGCATGAGCCCCGCCTGGATGATGCGGGTCATCGGCTTGGAGGTGCCGCTACACACCTTGATCGCCTGCGCCACGTTTCCCTGGGCGATGAGCTTCTGCATCAGCCCCATGAACTGGCGCTTATCGATCCCGGCCCGGATAAGATACACGGTGCGGTCGATGATGAGTCCCACGGCGAAGACGGAAAGGATGAGGATCGGCCACATCCCCCAACCGCCTTCCTTGAACGCCTCATTGATGACCTGAATGAAGCCCATGTTCTGAAACCTCCTGGCCTGCCGGCCACGTCGAATGTCGTTCGCTACCTGCCCGATCCGGATGGCGTGCCTTCGTGCACCCCTAGGCCTTCAGCGCCTTCCGGTGGCTCACAGCGAGATTGAGGATTTGCGTTACGCCGTCGTTGATGTCGTCGAGCAGGTGCTGCGTTCTGCCGTTGAGGACGGAATAGGCCAAGAGGGCCAGGATACCGACGAAGAGGCCGAAGGCCGTGCAGTTCATGGCCTCACTGATCCCCTTGGCCAGAATGGTGGCCTTGTTTTGCTTGATGCAGGCCACGAGGGCCTTCCCGCTCGCGCCCTGACACGCCGGAACGAGGTGCGCGTACTGCTGGGCCCTCGCCTGCGATGCCGGGTCATTCTCGTTCTCGAGCGAGACGCCCGCGAAGGAGGTGATGAGACCGATGATGGTGCCGAGCAGACCGAGCAGCGTGGCGATGTTTCCCATCATGGCCAGGTAGCCCGTGCGCTTCTCGATCCGGGGGAGCTCGTAGAGCGCCGCCTCGTCCACCGCCTCCTGCACCTCGTCATTCGTCTGCCGCAGGTTCGACAGGCCCGCGCCGACGATGTGCGCCATCGGCGTCCCGGCCTGGCGGCAGTACGAGACCGCGGACGCCACGTCTCCGGCCATGAGGTGCTTCTGCACCTCGGCCACGAGCTCCCTGCGGTGGCTCGTAACCCGGAAGTACAGGTACCGCACGCGGTCCACGGTCAAGATGATGAAGAGCAGCGCCGTGGCGAGGATGGGCCACATCCCCCACCCGCCCAGCTTGAAGAACTCGGTAACGGCGCGGAGGAAGAAACCGACGCCGAGCCACACCACCACGAACCCGATGAACAGACCGACCTTCAACCCGACGGGGGTAGTCTTCACCTCTTCCTGCATGCCGTCCTCTCCTCGATCCTTTGGCGACTAGCGATCGGCGCTACGCACCGAGCGACGAGCACCAGGCCTCGCGCGAAACCCTATCGGCAGAGGTCTGTCGTAGGGTCGTAGATGGCGCGGAGCAAGATTCGTACCGACGGTGTCGTATGTGGGAACGGGAGATTGGCCCCGTCCCAGGCGCAGCGCATGTGGCGGCTTGCCCCAGTCTGGGTGAGAATGCCACATTCATTCCGCCTCCCGGCCGAGCGGAGATCTACGTTGCCTGACGGCCCGTGCGCCGCGCCGAGGCCGAGAGGACTGCCACGGCGAAGCCCGGCGGCGCGGGGTGACCGCGCAATTCCTTTACTGACCAGAACCCTTATGGTAGACACGTTGGGTCCGTTCAGACGTCAGGGCCACTGACTCGACTCGAGCCACCATCGCAATAGGCTGTCGAAACACAGCGCGGGTGTTCGCGGGGCGTGTCGCGTTGCGGATAGAGCTAGCGGAGGCGCCATAGCATGCAAGGACTTGCGAAGTTCATCAGCCACGGCGGTTTCTTCATGTACGTCAACGCGGTGTGTCTCATCACCGTGTTGGCCGTCGTTGTCGAACGCTTCATCTTTTTGCTCTTCAAGGGACAGATCAACGCGAAGGGCCTCCTCGAGCAGCTTCGAAAGCTGATTCAGGCGAACAACGTAGACCGCGCCATCAGGCTATGCGGCTCGACGAACGCGCCGCTGCTGCGCGTGGCGAAGGCCGGCTTGGTCCAGGTGCATCGCGGCGAGGAAGCGATCGCCACCTCGGTGGAAGAGGCGCTGGTGGAAACCACTCCGGACGTGAAGAAGCGCATCCCGTCCCTGTGGTCGCTCGCCAACATCGCCACGCTGGTCGGCCTCCTCGGCACGGTGCTCGGTCTCATCAAGTCCTTCGCGGCCGTGGCGGCGCAGGACCCGGCGAAGCAGAAGGAGGAACTCGCGAAAGGTATCTCCGAGGCCCTTCACCACACGGCCCTCGGTCTATCGATCGCCGTGACCGCCATCATCTTCCATCTGATTCTCACCGGCATGGCCAAGAAGGTGGTCGCCGATCTTGAGCTCTTCTCCATGAAGCTCGAGAACTTCCTCGTGACGCAGGTCCGCGGCGGTGGAGTCGCGGCGCCAGCGCCGGCTCCGGGCCCGGGTCCGGTCGCGGGGGCGAAGAAGTGAGCGCCGCCAACACGGCGATGGCCAAGGTTCGAGCCCGCATTCGCCGCGAGATCGCGGCAGCGGAGGAGTCCGAGCACGAAGGGGGCGAGATCAACCTCGTTCCCTATCTCGACATCATCACCAATACGGTGATCTTCATGTTGGCCACCACGGCGCTCAGCATCACCCTGGCCAACATCAACGTCGCGGCCCCACGTTACGCAGAGCCCGCGGCGGGGGCTGCATCGGCCGAAGACGACGACACGCCCAAGCTGAACCTCACCGTGGCCGTCACGGACACGGGGTTTCGCATCGGTGGCAGCGGTGGCATCTTGCCGCTGATTCCCTGCAAGGGGGCGCTCGTGAAGGGGCGCTGCCCGGCGGCCCCCGTGACGCGCGCGAACGACCGCGGGGATACGGAGCTCGTGTTCGTCGACCAGTACGACTACCAGGGGCTGGCCAAGAAGATCGCCGACGTGAAGAAGAAGTGGGTCGCGGAGCGGCAGGCGGTCCTCACCGCGGACCGTGCGATCCCGTATCAGGTCGTCGTGAAGACCATGGACACGCTGCGCGGGCGGTCGACCAAGAAGTGCACGGGAGACGACGGGTGCATGTTTGACCAGGTGATCCTCAGCGCGGGGGTCCAGTAGCGATGCTTTCTCCGCGCGTTGCAGCCCGCAAGAAGTACCGAGAGCTTCGGCGACAGATTCCAGAGGGAGAGGAGGTCTCCCATCTGAACATCACGCCAATGATGGACATGATGACCATCCTGCTCATCTTCTTCCTCAAGAACTTCGCGGTCAGCGTGGAGAACGTGACGCTGAGCGAGGACATGCTGCTGCCTCGTTCGAATTCCCAGGTGGAACCCCACAAGGCCGTTCAGATCACCATCACCAAGAAGGCGGTGATGGTCGAGGCCGGCGACCGCGACGAGACCGTGGCCGCCGTGAAGCGCGGCGAGGTGGATGCGTCCATCAAGCGCGACGGGCAGAGCGGCTACGTCATCAACCCCCTCCTCGCGATCTTGCAGAAGCACGCCACCCGCCTGAAGAAGATCGAGGCCAGGACCCGGGGCAAGATGAAGTTCGAGGGCGAGGTCGTCGTGGTGGCCGATCAGATGACCCCGTATCGCCTCGTGAGCGAAGTCCTCTACACCGCCGGGCAGGCTGAATTCGGCAAGTATCGCCTGATGGTGCTGAAGGTCGGCGACTAGCGCGTCGACGAGCCCGCCGGCTCGCATCTCCGTGGAGCCCCCCAAGCGTCAGCTCTCGCTCTTCGACCTCCTCTGTCTCGGGGTCAACGCCATCGTCGGCTCGGGGATCTACGCCTTCCCCGGGCTTCTCGCGCAGCTCCTTGGCCCCGGCGCGGTGCTGGCTTTCGCCGGGTGCGGCGTGGTGAGCCTGCTCATCGGTCTTTGCTTCGCCGAGGCTGCGGGGCTCTTCGACCGCTCCGGGGGCCCCACCGTCTACGCGCGCGCCGCCTTCGGGCCGCTCGTCGGCTACCTCGTGGGATGGACCTGCTGGGCGGCAGCGGTCCTGAGCTGGGCCGCGGTGACACGGGCCCTCGTCCCCTACCTGGCCGAGCTCGTCCCGAGCCTGCGCCACCCCGCCCTGGGAGCGATCGGCGCGGCCGCCGTCACGCTCGCCCTCGGCGCGATCAACTACCTCGGAGTGAAACCCGGGGCCTACGCCATGGAGCTCCTCACGGTGGCCAAGCTCGTGCCCCTGGGAGTGCTCGCGGCGCTCGGCCTCGTGCGCGCCGAACGCCAGCGCCTGCGTCCCTTCCTTCCCCACGGCCTCCGCCCGCTGCCGCGTGGCATCTTCCTCGTCTTCTTCGCCTTCCAGGGCTTCGAGGTAGTCCCCGTTCCCGCGGGGGAGACCGCTCGCCCGAGGCGCTACGCGCCGATCGCCGTCCTCGGATCCCTGGCCCTCGCGACGGCTCTCTACATGGCGATCCAGCTGGCGGCCTCCGGGACCACCGAGAACCTGGCGGGCTCGAAGGAGCCGCTCGCGCTGATGGGGCGCGCGCTCCTCGGCACGGTCGGCGGCCAGATGGTCTCTGCCGCGGCGGTCGTCTCCATGCTCGGCTTCTGCGCCGGAGTAGCGCTCGCGAGTCCGCGCTACCTCGAGGCCCTCGCTACCGACGGTCACCTCCCGACAGCGCTCTGCGCGCGGCACCCGCGCCACGGGACGCCGCACCGCGCGATCCTCGTGACGAGCGGGGTCGTCGCGCTGCTCGTGCTCTTCCTGGACTTCGCGCGCCTCGTCGACCTGTCGGTGCTGACGGTAGGGGTGCAGTACCTAGCCACGTGCGCTGCCGTGCCGATGCTGCGAAAACGTCTTCCGAGTCAGCCTCGGGCCTTTCACCTTCCCGGCGGCGCCACGATCCCCCTATTGGCCACGATCGTGCTCGTTTCGCTCTTCGGCCTCCAGCTCACGCAGACCGACGGCGGCCTCCGTATCGTCCTCAGCTTCTGCGGCATCGTGGCCCTCGGCGGCATCCCCTGGCTGCTCTTCCGCAAGAAGCCGCCCGGCGGGCCGGACGCTCCCCCCCGATGACCCGCCGGAACGGGGCATACCGTCGACGAAGCCGCCACGGGTGACGTAGACTGCCGCCCGCCATGAGCGACCGAGGAGAGCGCCGCACGATCTACGAGCGACTGACGAACGGCGCGCTCCGCCTGAGCCGGCGGCATCGCCTCGTCACCCTCCTGGCGCTCGGCCTCACCTGCTGGGCCCTGCTCACCGCCAGACGCCTCTCCTTCAACACCGACCTCGCCGCGCTGCTACCCGAGGACCACCCCGATCTGAAGGCGCTCCGGCGCGTGCAGGAGGTCTCCGGGGGCGAGACGGGCTTCATGGTCTTGCTCAACAAGAACTACCTCTTCGCGGTGAGCGACGACGGCACGGCGCACCGCTACGACGGGCGGCGGTGGCATCGCGACGCGCTCGGCGTGCCGCTCCACGCGGTACACGGCGCCTCCCCCCTCGACGTCGCCGCAGGAGGCGCGCGAGGCGCGGTGTTCCTCTGGAACGGATCGCGCTGGACCGAGGAACGTGCGGGCCACGCGACGGTCCGCGGCCTCTGGGGCACCCACGCCAAGCAGCTCTGGGCTGTCGGGGACGGAGGCGCAGCGTGGCATCGCGACAGTCAGGGGTGGCGGCCTCACGCCACCGGCACGCGGCATCACCTTCGAGCGGTGACGGGCCTCGCGCCAAGCGAGGTCTACGCCGTCGGAGATGGCGGCACCATCCTGCGCTTCGAGAGCGGGCGCTGGTCGCGCGAGGAGAGCGGCACGCAGGTGGACCTGCACGGGGTCTCGGTAGCGGCGGACGGCACCGCCTTCGCAGTCGGCGGAAACGGCCTCTGGCTGACCCGCGACCGGACCGGAGGGTGGCGCCGCCTGAAGACGCCGGCGACGGTCACGCTCCGCGCGATCTGGGCCAGCTCGGCCGAGCGCGCCTGGGCTGTCGGAGATCGCGGCACCATCCTCGGCTACGACGGCGACGCCGTTCGCGCCGAGCACTTCGGCCTCCCCAACCAGCTCCTCGGTGCGTCCGGCGCGGGGGAAGACCTCGCGTGGACCGTGGGCGAGAGCTGCGCCATCGTGCGACGGCTGGAGGTCTGGCGCGCCGGTCCCGCCGACGATCCGCGCACCCCTCTCCCGCCCTGCACCAGCCGCCTGACGGCGGTCTTTCGCCCCGCCCCGCAGCTCGACCCCGTCTTCGCCCGCCTCCCGGCGCTCGCCGCGGCCCTCGAGCGGTTGCCGCTGGTGAGCCGCGTGGACTACCGCAAGCCGGTCCAGTTCTTCTCCGACCGCGCACTCTACTGGGCCAGCCCCGAGGAGCTACAGGAGGTCGCGGACCTCCTCGAGGAGACCCTCGATCGCGAAGCGGCAGGACAGAGCGGGCTCTACGTCGAGGTCGACGAACGGGACCAGAGCCGTCGTCGCGAACGCCTTAAGACCCTCTTCGGTCAGCACGCCGAGCTCGTATCGCGCTTCGGTCGCAGCGAATGGTACCTGCACCCGGACCAGGCCTCGGTGGGACTTGCCATCTTCCCCAAGCAGGGCTCCGCCGACGTGGTCAGCCTATCTCGGCTGCAGCGAGACATCGAGGGCGTCATCGCCCGCGAGAATCTGTCGCAGGTCGACGCCGCCCTCCGCGTCGAGATCAGTGGGGACGCGCCGAACAAGATCAAGGAGCTCGGGGCCGCCACGCGGGACATCCTCGGGGTGACCTGGCCCGCCATCGCGGGGATCCTGCTCCTCATCGCGCTCTACGTGCGAAGCGGTCTGGGGATGCTCGTCACCTTCGTCCCCCTGGCGCTGAGCGTAGCCTGGACCGCCGGGGTCACAACCGTGGCTTTCGGCGCGCTCAACGCGGTCACGGGCTATCTCTTCGCTGTCGTTTTCGGCCTCGGGATCGACTACGGCCTCCAGCTCTACGGCCGCTACGTGGAGGAGCGCAGCGCCGGCCTCTCCGTCGAGGAGGCGATCGATCGCACGGTCGCCGAGACGGGACGCGCCATCCTCACCTCGTCCAGCAACACCGCGGCTGCGCTCTACACCCTCTGTCTGATGGACTTCAAGGGATTCTCGGAGTTCGGCTTCATCGCCGGCACGGGCATCCTGCTCTCCCTTTTCGCCTATCTCGTCCTACTGCCGGCGCTGCTCCGCTTCGGCGAGGGCACGCGCCTGCTGCGCCTCCCCGCGCGGACGCTCCGCCCGCCCCTGTTGCGAGCCTCCTTCCTCGGGCGCGTGATGCAGCGCTGGTCGCGGCCCATCCTGCTGGTCTCCGGCGCGGCGACCCTTTTCGGGGCGTGGGGACTCTTCCGCCTCAACTTCGAATACGACCAGAACGTCCTCCGCCCCGTGCAGCCCTACGACGAGGTCCAGGACCGTTCGGCCCAATCCTTCGGCGAGTCCTTCACGCCGACGCTCCTCCGCGCCGCGAGCCGCCACGAGCTGGTCGCGGCCCTCGACGCGATAGAGCGCCGCCGAGCCGAGCTCGGGTCACGGAGCGCCGTGCGCCGCACTGTCTCCATCCTCGACCTCGTGCCGACGCGCCAGCCGGAGAAGCGCGCGCTCCTGGACCGCATCGGCAAGCTCCTCAGGGACTCGCGGTGGCGCCTCGTGGACGAGAAGACCAAGCGGCGGGTGAAGCTGGAGTCGCTGCGCCAGCGGACGGGCGCCAAGCCCTTCGACGTGGCGGAGCTCCCCGAAGGCGTCCGCCGGATCTTTCGCGGGCCCGGCTTCGGAGACGCCTGGGTCGCCATGGTCTACTACGGCGTGAACCTTAGCGACACCCGCGAGGCACGCCGCTTCAAGCAGCAGGTCGGCACCATCACCGGCACGCCGTGGGTCCACGTGGGGAGCATCCTTCCGCCCGGCGCGCGCGCCGTCGCCGAGCAGCGGCGACTGGTGGTCGCTTGCCCGCCCACCGACAGCCGGTGCGCCGACGTCGTCGCCAAGCGACTCAGGGACTTCGCCGTGCGCGGGCAGCGCGTCTTCGACCCCGTCCTTCTCCGCGACGAGGCGGAGGAGCGAGGGCTCGCGGTGCCCGGGGGCCTTGGGGGGGACGTCCTGGCGATCGCGCGACCGGGATGGCTCCCCCGAGCCGAGCCCGCGACGCCCGCGGTCGTTCCGTCGGGGACCTTCCACGTCGCGAGCGGAGAGCTCGTCCTCACCGAGGTCGTAGACCTGCTCCTCCGGGAGGGGTGGTGGGCCATCCTGCTCTCGATGCTGGTCGTCCTTGGGAGCTGCTGGTTCGACTTCCGCAGCGTCTGGACCACGCTCCTCGCCGGACTTCCGCTGCTACTGGGCTTCCTCTGGACCTTCGGGCTCATGCATTTTCTGGGCATGCGCATCAACATCTACAACTTCGTCGTCCTGCCCGCCCTCCTCGGCATCGGCGAGGACTACGGAGTGCACTACCTCCACCGCTACCACGAGCGCGGGGCGGGGGGCGTGGGGGCCGTCCAGCGCAGCCTCTTTCGCGTGATCTTCTATTGCGCGGCGACGACCGTGCTCGGCTTCGGCAACATGGCCTTCGCCAGCCACCCGGGGCTGCGATCGCTGGGCCTCCTGGCCATCATAGGGCTGTGCGCGATCTTCATCGCTGGGACGTTCACGCTCCCGGCGCTGCTCCAGGAGACCGAACGGGCCCGGGCGCGGCGGGAGCCGCCTCCCGGCGAGAGGGACGACCGGCGGCGGGCTACTTCTTCTTGATCAAGGCCACGGCCATCTTGTCGTGCGTGGCGAGGTCCGCCCCCAGAAACTTCACCGGACGCTTGCTGTCCTTCGCGGCCAGCTCCTCCAGCATGGCGATGAGCTGCGTGTCCTTGCCGTTGCCGATGCGCATCGCCGACTGCAGGAAGAAGAGCCGCAGGATGGGCTCGCGCACCGGGAGGGCCTTGACCAGGTCCGCCAGCGCCTTGCGCCCGTCGGGCAGGATCCCGATCATGATCCCCGCCTTTTCGCGTTGCGCGAGCGACAGCTTCTCGTCGGTCACCTTCTTCCCGTAGCACGCCGCGTCGTCCTGACACTCGAGCGCCACCTGCACGCGCTCGAGGGCCTCCTTGAAGGTGCCGACCACCCGAGGATCGCCCTTGATCTTGTCGTCGGCGATCATGGCCTTGATCTTGGCCACGCCCTGCCCGGCCTCCTTGCCCACGATGCGGCTGTAGGCCATGGCGCACGCCTCGCGCAGGTTGCTGTAGCCGCCCTCGACGTACCCCTTCTCGGCGACCTCCAGGAGCGGGGCGATGGCCTTCTTCGAGCCGAGCACCGTGAGAGCCTGCGCCGCCTGCTGACGGATCTTGTAGTCGACCTTGCCGTTCAGCAGCAGCTTCACGAGCGGCTCCACGGCTCGCTCGTCCCCGATCTTCCCCAGCCCCTCGATGACGCCGGCCACCTTCGTTTCCGTCGGGCTCGCCTTGCCGAGCTGCTCGAGCAAGGCAGGAACGGCGTCCTTGGCGCCCAGGTCACCGAGCACGATCGCCGTCTTGTTGAGAACGACCCCGTCGGCGAACTTGAGCTCCTTGGCCATCCCCTCGAGAGCCCTGTCCTTGCCTTGCATGGCCTCGAGGAGAGGCTTCACCGCCGGCTGTCCGATCCGCACCAGCGCCACGCGGGCCATGGGGAACGAGGTCCCCTGGAGCGTGCTGGAGGTGAAGAGCGCGCGGATGAGCACCGGGACCGCTTGGGGGTCCCCGAGCTCGCCCAGGGCCTCCGCCGCCTTCTTGTTGAGCAGGAAGTCCTGCTGCTCGGGGCGTCGCTCGAGGGTCTTGATGAGCGCTCCCACCGCGCGCTTGTCGCCGAGCTGGGCCAGCGCCTCGATGGCCGCAAGCTTCGCGAGGTTGGCGCGCGACCGGATGCTGATCGCCTTGTCCAGCACCTTCGTGAGCGGCTCGACCGCCTCGGTGGCCTTCATCTCCGCCAGCGTCGCGGCGGCGAGCGTCGCGTTGTGATACTTGTCCTCGGTGAACTCGAGGGCCGCGATGAGGGTCGGGATGGCGCGCTTGTCCTTGAAGGAGATGATCGCTTTGAGGATCGTGGGGCTCTCGAAGTCCTTGTAGAGCTCGCACAGCGGAGGCACGGCGGCGGGGTCTCCGATCCGCTGGAGCTCCTTGATCGCCTGCGTGGCGTACTCCGGATCCCGCAATCGCTTGATCCAGGTTTGGGGGTTATTGGGGTCGTTGCAGGCCGCGAGCCCGAAGCTCAGGCCCAGCGCAATCAGTGCTACCCTCGACATCGGTTCCTCCCGCGCACGAATCCGCTGACATATCGACCGAGTGGCCGTACGACGGCTTCAGCGGCAAAGATGACGACGAGCTATGGGTCCTGGGTGACCGCTCGAGACCGTAGCCCTTCGGCCCCCGTCGTGTCAACGGCGCCGGCCCGTCGCCAAACACTCCGCAGAGGGGGCTGTTATCGAGGCTGCGACGCCGGCGAAGGCGCCCGGGGGCTCCCCCCATCGCCTGCGCCGCTCCCCTTCCCCGCGGCGGCGCGTTCGACGGGTCGGGCAGGCTTCAGCAGCTCCCCGAGGAGGGTTGCGGCGGCCTGAGGGTCTTTCCGCGCGTCGATCTGCCGCGCCATGAGCTGCTGCCCGAACTGGACCAGGACCTCCAGCTTGACCTTCAGCCCGGTGGTGCAGCGGGCGCCTTTGCAGGCTGCGTGCGCGGCATTGAGGACGCGCAGGCCGTCGGCGTTCTTTCCCAGCTCGAAGTAGGCCAGGGCGAGCCGGAGCCGCCACGCCGGCTCGTCGCCCCCGCTCTTCTCGGCGTTCTTGAGGGCGTCGTAGGACCACGGAAACTCCCCCGCGCGGTCGTAGAGCCGGGCCAGTTCGAGCGCGCTGTCGGTGGCGCCGGGGTCGCGCCCCAGCTTCGCCTCGAGCTGAGCGATCCGCGCCGAGGTGTTCGGATCCGTCTTGACCAGCGGCTGCACCTTCTCGGAGTTGGCGCGGGAGACGAAATAGAGCGCTACGATCACCACCAGAATGGCATTCGGCACGATGATCGCCGCCTGGACGGCCCGGGAGCTCGACCGGGAACGAAGCGACGGGACGGGCTCCTGGGTCATGTGCGTGCCTTCCATCTCATGCTTCGACCCCCAGGCTAGAACAAAGTTCCCTGCGGCCTGGCAGGCTCGGACAGCCCGAGGTGCTGATAGGCCCGAGGCATCGCCATCCGCCCACGCGGCGTGCGCTGGATGAAGCCTTCCTGAATGAGGTACGGCTCGATCTCGTTCTCGACCGTCTCTCGCTCCTCGCTGAGCGCCATGGCCAGCGCGTCCACGCCTACCGGCCCACCTGCGTACTTCTCGATGACGGATCGAAGGAGCGCGCGGTCCGTGCGGTCGAGCCCCGCGTCGTCGATCTCGAGCGCCGACAGCGCGCTGCGGGCCACCGCCAGGGTGATCCTGCCGTCCCCTTCGACCTCGGCGAAGTCGCGCACGCGCGAGAGCAGCCGGTTGGCGATGCGAGGGGTGCCGCGGGCCCGCCGCGCCATCTCTCGCGCTCCGTCTCGCTCGACGGCGACCGCCATGATGCGGGCCGAGCGCTCGACTATCTGCGTCATGTCGTCGGGCCCGTAGTGCTCCAGCCGTTCCACGATGCCGAAGCGGTCGCGGAGGGGCGAGGTGAGCAACCCGCTTCGCGTGGTCGCCCCGATCAGGGTAAAGGGGCGCAGCGTCAGGCGCAGGGTCTGCGAGAACGCGCCCGTGCCGCTCGGCACGTCGATGGCCAGGTCCTCCATGGCCGGGTAGAGGTACTCTTCCACGGCCGGGTTGAGGCGATGGATCTCGTCGATGAATAGAATCTCGCGCTCGCCGAGCTGCGTGAGAAGCCCCGCTAGCATGCCGCGGTGCTCGACGGCTGGACCGCTCGTCGTATGCACCTGCACGCCGAGCTCGTGGCCCACGATGCAGGCCAGCGTGGTCTTGCCGAGCCCGGGCGGTCCGCAAAACAGCACGTGGTCGAGCGCTCCCCCTCGCCGCCGCGCCGCCGTGACGT
The DNA here is from genome assembly GCA_020848905.1 of Deltaproteobacteria bacterium. Lineage (NCBI taxonomy): Bacteria > Pseudomonadati > Myxococcota > Myxococcia > Deltaproteobacteria bacterium. Next base: position 358,306 of record JADLHG010000004.1, on the reverse strand, counting down.
AGACCCTCAGGTTCTCCTTCAGGCGCGTCTGTCCGATGAAGTCTTCGAGCCGGCGGGGACGGAGCGTCGTTTCCGCCAGGAGCTCCTCGGGCTCTCGCTCGGGCGAGAGCTCGCTGTGGCGATTGGACATCTCAGAACCTCGCCGCCGTCATCGCAACTCCCCGATGGCCGACAGCGCGTGGCGCAGGAGCTGCTCAGGCGGCGGCGCGGCGCCTTCCGTCTTGAGGACCTTCTGCACGGCCCGTTCGGCCAGCGGACGCTTATAACCCAAACCCACGAGCGCCTCCACCACCTCCGTGCCACGGGGATCCTCGGGGCGGGCGCTCACCGGCTGGGCCATGGCGAGCTGTGCGCATCGGTCCTTGAGCTCCATCACGAGGCGTTCGGCTGTCTTCTTGCCCACGCCGGGGATGCCCTGCAGCCGGCCGTGATTGCTCTCCGCGATGGCCACGAGAAGCTGCCCCACCGGCATGCCCGAGAGGATGCTGAGAGCCAGCTTCGGCCCGACCCCGGAGATCCCGATCAGCAGCTCGAAGGCCTGTCGCTCCTGCTCCTGGAGGAACCCGAAGAGCTGCAGCGCGTCCTCGCGAACATGGGTGTGACAGAGGATAGAGAGCTTTTCCCCCTGCGGAGGCAGCTCGGCCAAGGTCTGGAGCGAGACGTTCACCAGGTAGCCCACGCCACCCACGTCGACCACCACCCGGTCGAACCCCTTGTGCGCCAGGATCCCCGTCAACGCAGCAATCATCGACGTTCTCCCACGGCGCGAAACTCCGAACGGACCACGGCTCGGCGAACGGAACGGTCCATCATCGGCCGGCCGCAACCATGGAGCGCTGCCGATGGCACAGTCCGTGGCAGATCGCCACCGCGATAGCATCGGCCTCGTCGGTGCGCGGCAGCTCGGCCAACGACAAGAGCACCTGCACCATCCGCTGCACCTGCCCCTTGTCCGCCCGGCCGTGGCCGGCGACGGCCTGCTTCACGGTAGCGGGCGGGTACGCGTGCACGGGAAGGCCGCGCCGCCCCGCTGCGGCGAGCACGACGCCTCTCGCGTGGCCGAGCAAGAGCGCGCTGCGCACATTCTTGGCGAAAAAGACGTCCTCGACCGCCACCGCCTCCGGTCGCACCCGCTCGAGGATCTCGTCCATGCGCACCGAGAGGAGCGCGAGCCGCTCGCTCAGGTTCTCCTCGGCGTGGACCACGATGACGCCGCTCTCCACCACACTGAACTGGCGGCCGCGGTGAACGAGCGCCGCATACCCGGTGATCCGGCTCCCGGGATCGATGCCCAAGATGCACGGGGCGGTAGGGGCGTTCACCCGGCGAGCTGCTCCAGGAGGGCGTCGTCGATGTCGAAGTTGGCCCAGACGTTCTGCACGTCGTCGTGATCCTCGAGGCCACCCATGAGCTTGAGCATCACCTCGGCGTCGCGCCCTTCCAGCTTGACAGTGGTCTGCGGCACCATCTCGGCCTTGGCCGAGGCGACCTCGAACTTGGCCCCCCGAAGCGCCTCGCCCACCTGCTCCACCGCCGCCGGAGCGCACAGGACCTGGAAGAAGTCGCCCTCGCGCTGCACGTCGTCGGCCCCCGCTTCGAGAGCCGCCTCCATCAGGGCATCCTCTTCCACCTTCTCGGCGGGCACGGCGACGATCCCCTTCTTGTGGAACATCCAGCCCACGGACCCCGTCTCGCCGAGGTTTCCGTTGTGCTTGGTCAGCATGTGGCGGATCTCACCCACCGTGCGGGTGCGATTGTCGGTCATCACCTCCACCAGCAGGGCCACGCCGCCCGGTCCGTAGGCCTCGTAGGTGATCTCCTCGTACGAGATCCCTTCGAGCTCGCCGGTGCCGCGCTTGATGGCTCGGTCGATGTTGTCGGAGGGCATGTTGTTCGACCGCGCGGTCGCCACCGCCGCCCGCAGCCGCGCGTTGCCGGTCGGGTCCCCCCCGCCGATGCGCGCCGAGATCGTGATTTCCTTGATCAGCTTGGTGAACAGCTTCCCGCGTTTCGCGTCGGCCGCTCCCTTCTTGTGCTTGATGGTGCTCCACTTGCTGTGGCCGGACATGCGCGTCTCCTGCGATCGGCTCTACTCACCTAGCACACCGTCCGAGGCCCCCGCAATAGCAGGAAAACTTCCGTCGGGCGCCCCGGCGTCACCGACCCCGGGAGAGCGTGTCGCGGAGGACGGCCGCGAGCAAGGTCCGACGCTGTGAAGGATCCGCCCGCGTCACCGCGAGCTTCAGCGCCTGCGGGCTGCAGACCAGGACGGCCAGCGTCTTGGCCCGCGTCACCGCGGTGTAGAGCAGATTCCGCTGCAGCAGCACGTAGTGCTGGGTCAGCAGCGGCACGACGACGGCAGGGTACTCGCTTCCCTGCGACTTATGGATGCTCACGCAGTAGGCGAGCGCGAGCTGCTCGAGCTGGTCGGCCCGATAACGCACCCGCAGACCGTTCAGCTCCACCTCCACGTCCCCGTCCTCGAGGTCGAGCGAGGCGATCCATCCCACGTCGCCGTTGAAGACGTCGCGCTCGTAGTCGTTGCGCACCTGCATGACCTTGTCGCCCACGCGGAGCTCGTCCCCCGCGCGCTTGATCCCGCGTCCCGTCCGATTCAGTCGCTCCTGGAGCAGCCGATTCAGGGCCGTCGTGCCGACGCTGCCCCGGTGCATCGGTGAAAGCACCTGCACGTCCCGCGAGGGGTCGAGGCCGAAGGCCTTCGGTATCCGCTCGCAGCAGATCTCGAGGATCAGCGCCTGCGCGCGATCCGGGTCCTCTACCGACACGATGTGGAGGTCGCCTCGCTCATGCGACCCGGCCGGGCTCGCTTCGGGGAGCTCCCCCTCCCGGATGCGGTGCGCCCCCACCACGATCCGGCTCGAAGCCGCCTGCCGGAACACGACCGTGAGCCGCTGCACCGGCACGACCGCCGACGCGATGAGGTCGGCCAGCACGTTCCCGGGGCCCACCGAGGGCAGCTGGTCGGCGTCTCCGACGAAGACCAGCCGGGAGCCTGGACTCAGCGCCTCGACCAGACTCCGACCCAGCGGCACGTCCAGCATCGACGCCTCGTCGAGCACGATGGTCCCGGCGGGCAGGCGCTGCGTCCGTCCGAACGCGAATCGCCCCCCGCCAAAGCCGAGCAGGCGATGTACCGTGCCGGCCGGACGCTCGGCTGCCTCGGAGAGGCGCTTCGCCGCTCGCCCCGTCGGGGCGCAGAGATGTACCGCGTCCCCCAGCGCCTCGAGGACCTTGACCAGCGCGCGCACGACGGTGGTCTTGCCGGTCCCCGGTCCCCCGGTGATGACAGTGAGAGAACCCCGGGCCGCCGCACCTACCGCGGCCCGCTGTTCCCCGGACAGCTCCACGGCCGCGCAGCGCTCCACCAGTGCATCCGGCACCTCTCTCGCCGGCTGCGCCCCGAGCTCGGCGAGGCGCCGGGCCAGGGTCTCCTCCGACCGTACGAGCGAAGCGAGACCAACCCTCACGTCGTCGGGCCCCGGGCGCTCCGCCAGAAGCCCCCTCGCGATCGCTCCGTCCAGCACCGCCTCGAGCGCCAGCTGCTCGCAGCCGAGGAACTCCGTCACGCGCCGGACGAGCTCCTCCTTGGGAACGACCGTGTCGCCCAGGTCGCGGGCCTGCCCCACGAGGTGCAGCAGCCCCGCCGCGAGGCGCGACGGGCTGTTCTCCGTCACTCCGAGGCGACGCGCCAGGGCATCCGCCGTCGCAAACCCCACCCCATCCACGCGCTCCACGAGCTGGTAGGGGTCGGCCTTCAGGAGCGACACCGTCTGCTCCCCCATCGTGCGGTAGATCCGCGCCGCGAGAGCAGGCCCCAGCTCGAGCCCTTGGAGGAAGACCATCACATCGCGGATGGCCCGCTGCTCGGCCAGGGCCCGCGCCATCGACGCCGCGCGCTTCGAGCCGATCCCCTCCACCTCGCGGAGTCGATGCGGCTGGGATTCCGCCACGTCGAACAGCTCGGCCCCGAAGCGCTCCACGAGTCTCGCCGCCAGGCCAGGTCCGATCCCCGCTACCGCGCCCGAGGCCAGGTACCGCAGCAGCCCCTGCTCGCTCTCGGGAACCCGCGCCTCGAACCCGGCCGCGCGGAACTGCTCGCCGAAACGCGCGTGCCGCGTCCACGTTCCCTGGACCTTCAGGGTCTCGCCGGGCTGGACCCCCGCGAGGCTCCCCACGACGGTCACGGGCAGGAGCCGCCCCACGACGGTGAGCTCCAGCACCGTGTATCCGTCCGGGTCCCGGAAGATGATCCGGCCTACCGTGCCCTCGATGAGCTCCATGTCGCGGCGCATGATAGCAGGGACGCGCCGGGAGGAAGCCGCCCCCGAGACGGTCTCGACCTCTCCCGCGGTCAAGGAAGCGCGCCCGGCGTCGTCGGCGCTCGTCCGGGCGTTCCGTGCCCCGAACCGCTCAGTCTCCAGCTCTCGCGCAGGTCACACGAGGTGGCGGGGACGCGCTCCACGCTGCGCCCCTCCGCTCCCGCGCCCTCGAGGACCTGGTGGCCTCCGTAGGTGGAGACCAGCCGTCCCGCCTGATCCCGCAGGACGAGACGCTCGCCGCGGTTGCCGATCCCGTGCGCCCCGATGGTGCCGGAGAGTCTCACCAGGGCGGCCCCCGACGCGATCCAGCTCGCCGGGCTGCTCGGAAGCTCGAAGCCCGGCCCAACGAGCACCGCCACCTGCCCCGGAGCCAGCCGCACCCCCGGCAGCTGCACGGCCCCCACTCCGTCGTCTCCGTCGTCGATCGTCCAGCCAGCGAGGTCCACGGGGTCCGAGGAAAGATTCGTGAGCTCCACCCACTCCTGGTCCGGCTCGCGCCCCGCCGGGTTCGGCATGACCTCGGTGATCGCAACCCGCTCTGGGCTCTCGCCACGCACCCACCGGAGCTGCGGCTCGGCGAGGTTCCCCGCCGCATCGCTGGCCTGGGCCAGCACGAAGGCCTCGGTCCCCTGCGGCAGCCCGACCGCGAACTCGTGCTCGGCCTTCGCGAGCGAGACCAGACGCCCCTTGCGTCCGCCCACGGCCAGCTCGACGTCCACGGGCTCGTCGCTCCAGACCTTCACCAGGACGCAATCGTCCGCGTGCTGCGCCAGCAACGCCAGCACGGTCGGGGAGCGCCCGTCCTTGCCCGCCCCGGTCGCGAACCACTGCACCTCCCCCGTCAGCACCGGCAGGCCACGATCGTCCGTGATGATTTCGGAGGCCACGACGCGCACCGATCCGTTCGGCGGCAGCGTGCGCCTCGGACGGAGGAGCCAGCACCGCGACGGCCCGACGTTCCCACAGGCCTGGTCGGACGCCTCCACCGCCGCTGCGTGCCGGCCTCCGTGGTCGTCCTCGAGCCACAGAGACCCCTCGGCAACTCCGCGAACGGGGCGCGAGAAGAGCACCGCCACCCGGGCGAGGTTCGTCGGCACCTCGGCTTGCCCACGTCGCGGAGCGACGAGCTCCACGGTCGGCCGCGCCAGGTCGGCCCCTCCCGTGACGAAGGTCCGGATCAGGGCCAGCCCGGAGGGAGTGCGCCGGGGAAGGCGTCGCCCCCTCCGGTCGGTGATCCCCGGCCCGAGCAGCAGACTGAAGCGCCGATGGGACGGCAGCGGGCGCAGAGGGTCCACCGCCAGGACGCGGCCCTCCTCCTCCAGCCGCGTGCGGACAAGAGCGCGCTCGGCGCCTCGCTTGGCGCTCAGCGGAGGATGGGCGAAGTCCGAGATCCACCCCGCGTCCAGCTCGCGGGGCTGGCACGACCCGCCCACGCAGGAGGCCTCGCCGCAGCTCCAGGCCCCGGCGCAGGCCGCACCGGCGGTGTGCGCCACGAGCGCCACACTGTCGGCCGTGACGGTCCCCGGATCGAGCGCCTGGTTGAAGCGCACGCGGAGGGTCTGCGTCGGACTGACTCCGTCCGAGGGGCCAAGCTCGGCCGCAACGACCTCTGGCTCCGGGGTCTCGTCCAGCTCTGGGACCGGCGCTCCCCGACAGCCAGGGCCGACGAAAAGCGCCCCGCAGCAGGCGAGCGCTGCCCCTGCGCGGAAGGACCGTCGGAGCCTCGTCTCGGGGGACCCCTGCCCATCAGTTCGGCTGCGCATCGATTGCGGCATGCTGCACCTCCATGACCGATAGCGAGAGCAACCGGCGCGCCAGCGCTACCGGCCATCTGATTGCGGACCGTTACGGAGTCCCAGCGGCGTTGCCCGCCCGCGCCGTCCGGTATCCGGTCCGGCGCGGCCGGAATCCGCACCTTTGCGTCGCAGTGGACTTGCCGAGCCGATCGATGCTCTATATGTCTTGCTCGGGGCCAGAGCGCTGCCCCGCGTCGAGGCCCGGAGGAGATCATGACGGTCGCGCGAGGGATCCAGCAGGCGCTGCAGCACAGCTCGTGGATCCGACGCATGTTCGAGGCTGGCGTCGCCCTCAAGGCTCAGGTGGGCGAGGACGGCGTGTTCGACTTCAGCCTGGGCAATCCCATTCTGGAGCCGCCGCAGGTCCTCCAGCAGGCGCTCCGCGAGCTCACGGCGCACCCGCCGCCCGGCCTGCATCGCTACATGCCGAACGCCGGGTTCCCGAGCACGCGCAGGGCCGTGGCGCACCACCTCTCCCAGCAGGAGGGCGTGGACCTCGACCTCGAGGACGTGGTGATGACCGTCGGGGCCGCTGGAGCTCTGCACGTCGCGCTCCGTTCCATCCTGGACCCCGGCAACGAGGTCATCGTCTTCGCCCCCTACTTCGTCGAGTACCCGTCGTACATCGAGGCACAAGGGGGGCGGCCGGTGCTGGTGGAGACGGGTCCCGACTTCGACCTGGACCTCGAGGCCCTCGCCCGCGCGGTGACCGGACGAACGAAGGCCGTCCTGGTCAACACGCCGAACAACCCGACCGGCCGGATCTACTCGCAGGGGCGCATCGACGCGCTGGGGGAGGTGCTCGGGGCCGCCGAGCGCCGCCACGGGACGACCATCTACGTCCTCTCCGACACCCCCTACGCACAGCTCACCTACGACGGGCTGAAGAACCCCCGCTTCTTCACCGCGCACCCGAGCACGCTCCTCGCCCACAGCTTTTCGAAGGACCTCGGCCTTGCCGGCGAGCGCATCGGGCTCCTCGCCATCTCGCCACGAGCCCCGTATCGGGAGGACCTGCGCCGCGCGACGATCTACAACAACCGCGTCCTCGGCTTCATCAACGCCCCCTCGCTCATGCAGCTCGCCCTCGAGCGATCCCTCGGCGCTACCGTGGACCTCGGCTACTACCGCGACCTGCGAGAGCGGCTCTGCGGAGGGCTCGTGGCCGCGGGGTACCGGCTCTCTCCGCCGCAGGGGTCCTTCTACGTCTTCCCCGAGACCCCAGAGCCCGACGACGTCGCGTTCTGCGCTCGCCTCCTCAAGCACAACGTGCTCGTCGTTCCGGGCAGCGGCTTCGGCCGGGCCGGGCACATGCGCATCGCCTTCTGCGTCAAGCCGCAGACCGTCGAGGGCGCGTTGCCACACTTCGCGGCCGCCCTGCGCGAGGCTCAGGCGGAGCGCGCATCGTGAGCTGCGACGACGGCTCGTCGAGCTCGCTCATCCTGGCGTCGGCGTCTCCCCGTCGACGGGAACTTCTCGCCGCCTCCGGTCTCACCTTCGAGGTCTGCCCGAGTCAGGTCCCCGAGGTGCAGCTCCCGGACGAGAGCCCCGAGGCCTTCGTGCGGCGGCTTGCCGCGGCCAAGGCGCGCGAGGTGGCCACGAGCTATCGCGCCCGGGGAGACCTGCGCCCCGTCCTGGGTGCAGACACCGTAGTGGTGATCGACGGCACCACTCTCGGGAAGGCGGCCACTGTCGAGGAGGCCCGCGAGATGCTCGCGACGCTTTCCGGGCGGGTACATCGCGTGGTCACGGGGGTCTGCGTCCTCTCGGCAACTGGCACGGAGGAGGTGCAGGCCGTGGCGACCGAGGTCGAGTTCAAGACGCTCACCGCGCGCGAGATCGCCACCTACCTCCGCACCGACGACTGGCAGGACAAGGCGGGGGCCTACGCCATTCAGGATCGGGCGGCCTACATGGTGCGCACCATTCGTGGCTCCTACACCAACGTGGTCGGCCTCCCCCTCTGCGAGGCGCTCGAGGCCCTCGGTCGCGCCGGCGTGGGCGCCCTCGCGGCGGGGTAACCGAAAAGTGAGCCCGGATTCCATCGCCACGCGCCTGGACGAGGTGCAGCGACGCGTGCACGAGGCCTGCGTCGCAGCGAGCCGCCCGGTGGAATCGGTGACGCTCCTCGCGGTCAGCAAGGGGCAGCCCCCCGAGGCGATCCGCGCGGCGTACGAGGCCGGACAGCGCGACTTCGGCGAGAACTACGCGCAGGAGCTCGCGGCAAAGGCGGAGGCGCTCGCCGACCTACCCGGCCTACGGTGGCACTTCATCGGCCCGCTCCAGCGCAACAAGGTCAAGCTGGTGGTGGGCCGCGCCACGCTCGTTCACAGCGTGGACAGCGTGCCCCTCTTGGCCAAGATCGACGCGCGTGCCGGCGAGCTCGGGCGCCCGCAGGACCTCCTGCTGCAGCTCAACCTGAGCGGCGAGGCCACCAAGTCGGGGTCGGCGCGCCACCATCTCCCCGAGCTCCTGGGCGCCCTCCGGGCAGCGCCGCACGTGCGATGCCTCGGACTCATGACCTTGCCCCCGCCGGTGGACGACCCGGAGGACGCCGCCCCCTTCTTCGCCGAGCTCGCCGCCCTCGCGCCTCTCGTCCGTCCCCTCCTCCCGTCGCCCGACGCGCCGGTCGTGCTCTCGATGGGCATGAGTCACGACTTCCCGGCGGCCATCCGGCACGGCGCGACGCTCGTACGGGTGGGCACGGCCATCTTTGGCGAGAGGCGGCCGCGGGCAGCTAGCGAGCCGGCGCCCTGATAAACGACGCTCCCGGCGGGCTCGCAACCACGCCAGGATGCGACGTTTTCCATTTATTTCGGATGAAGGCTTTACAAGCCCCCCACCTCCTCGGTGTGATGGAGGAGGGAACGGCGGATGCGGGAACTGGCGAAACAAGGGGGACTGGCGCTGTTGCTGCTGACCTCCTCTGCGCGCGCAGAGGGCCCCGCCCCGTGGATGCTGTCGCCTTCCCGCGCCCGGCTGCTGCTCCTCGACGCGGTGCTTTCCCTCGAACGAACGATCCAGGCCGCAGACCGAGCCCTCCGCCGGCTGACGCTCGCGGAGCAGCTCAATCCGCTCGGGGACAGCCCGGCCGGACCACCAGGGTCCACGCTCGCCCCCCCCGGCAGCGCGCCCCGGCGGACAGGCCCCGAGGCCTTCCGCGAAACCCAGCACGGGCCCTTCGACGACCTCATCCTCGCCGCCGCCCTCCGGTTCGAGATCGATCCTTTTCTCCTGAAGGGCCTCATCGCCAACGAATCCAAGCTGGAGCCCGTCGGGTCGGGCAAGCGGCAGTACGCGCAGCATGCCGAAGGCCGCGTACTCGTGGCCGGCGGCGCGATCGGCATCGCCCAGTTCACCGGCGGCGGCATTCGCGCCGTCAACAGCCTGCGCGGCATCCGGGCGCGCCGGTCCAGGACGGTACCCCTGCGCTTCGACGGCGAGCAGGCGCGGGTCCCCTGTCAGGCCATCCCCGCCGCGGCGGAGTTCCTCTCCTTCCTGGTGCGCCGGTATGGCCGCGACGGCGGTATCACCGCCTACAACACCGGCCTCGGCGGCGGCTACGCGGTGCGTCGCATGGGGTTCTGGAAGGCCCGCCGCGCGGGGATGCTCGACCGTCGCGGGATCTATCTCCTCCAGGGGCACCGCTTCCTGCTGAACGTGCTGCGGCGGACGAACCAGTACCGCGTGCGCGCGGGCCTCTCGCCGCTCCCCCTCCCGGTGGACACCGAGCTCCCCCGCTCCCGTGCCCCCCGCGTGGCTCAGCGCGAGCTCGGCCCCTCGTCGCTCCGAACCATCCCCTTCACCGCCCGCTTACTTCAGCACCGCCACGCGCTCGCCGAAGAGTCGCTCTAGCTTGAAGAGCAGCTCGTCGGTCGGCGCCACCGAATAGCGCTCCGACAGCACGAGGCGCGTCGCAGACCGGTCGGGGATCGCGACGTGAACGTACGTCCTGCACTCCCCTACGTGCGCCAGCAAGATTTGCTTCAGTTGCTCGATTTGCGTCTCTTGCGCGATATCACTTCGCAGGTGCAGATGCACCTGCGTCGTTTTCTGCTTTCTCAGATCTGCAAGCGTCACGGCCGACTTCAGGTGCAGGCGCTGGACCTTGCTCTCCTCCTCCCCTTCGTGGGCCAGCCGTCCCTGCACCAGGATCGGCTCGCCGCACTTCAGCACGCTCTCGTGCTCCTCGAAGGGCTTGGAGAAGACGACCACCTCCACCTGACCGCCCTGGTCCTCGAGCATGAAGAACGCCATGCGCCCCTTGCCGCTCTTGAGCGGGCGCTCCCGGTACTCGGTCACCAGACCACCCACGCTGAGCTCGGTGCGGTCCGGCAGCTTGTCGAGCTCGCCGACGGTCGTCGACGCGTGCCGCCGCAGGTCCTCCGCGTACCGATCGAGCGGGTGACCGCTGACGTAGAAGCCCAGGCTCTCCTTCTCGAAGGCCAGCCGCTGGCGCGGCTCCCACTCGGGCAGATTCGGATACTCCTCCGCGCTCGCCGCCTTGACGCTGGCCGGCGCCGCGCTCCCTCCGCCGAGGAGCCCGAAGAGACTCGTCTGCCCCGACTCCCGGTCCTTCTGGGCCGAGAGCGCACGTTCCTGCGCCGCATCCAGGGCCCCCATGAGCTGCGCGCGCCCCACCTTGCGCGCCGCCGCGATGTCGTCGAAGGCCCCGCTCTTGATGAGCGCCTCCATCACGCGCTTGTTCGCGCGTCGCGCATCCACGCGCTCGCAGCAGTCGAAGAGCCCGTCGAACGGCCGTTCGCGCCGAGCCTCGACGATCGCTTCCACCGCCTGTCCCCCCACGTTGCGCACCGCCCCCATGCCGAACCGGATGTACGGCACTCCGTCCTGCGCCAGCACCGAGAAATCGGCGAGCGACTCGTTCACGTCCGGGCGCAACACCTGGATCCCCATGGCGCGCGTCTCGGCGATGTACTTGGTCAGGCCGTCGAGGTCGTCTTTTTCGGCGGTGAGCACCGCCGCCATGAACTCCGCCGGAAAGTGGCACTTCAGGTACGCCGTCTGGTACGAGATGAGCGCGTACGCCGCGCTGTGCGACTTGTTGAAGCCGTACCCGGCGAAGACCTCCATCAGGTCGAAGACCTGCTCGGCGATCTGGGCGCTCACCTCTTTCTCCGCCGCGCCGCGCAGGAAGATCTCCTTCTGCTTGGCCATCTCTTCGGGCTTCTTCTTGCCCATCGCGCGCCGGAGCAGGTCGGCCTGGCCGAGGCTGAACCCCGCCAGCGTCGAGGCGATCTGCATCACCTGCTCCTGATAGACGATGACCCCGTAGGTCTCCTTCAGCAGAGGCTCGAGCCATGGGTGCAGGTAGGTGACGGCCGTCTGCCCGTGCTTGCGCTTGATGAAGTCGTCCACCATGCCGCCCTCGAGCGGTCCCGGCCGGTAGAGCGCCACCGCCGCCACGATGTCCTCGAAGCAATCGGGCTGCAGCTTCTTCAAGAGCTCCTTGAAGCCCGAGGATTCGAGCTGGAACACCCCCGTGGTGTTCCCCGCGCCGATCATCTCGTAGGTCGCCCGGTCGTCGAGCGGAACGCGCTGGAGGTCCAGCACGGCGCCGTCGCGGTTGATCATCCGGACCGCGTCGTCGAGGATGGTGAGCGTCTTCAGGCCGAGGAAGTCGAACTTGACGAGGCCGGCCTCCTCCACCTCCTTCATCGCGAACTGGGTCACCAGCTCGCCCTCCTGCCCGCGAAAGCACGGCACGTACTCCCAGAGAGGTCGCTCCCCGATCACGATCCCGGCCGCGTGGGTCCCCGCGTGCCGGTTCAGCCCCTCGAGGGCGCTGGCGATCTCGAGCAGCTCGGCCACCTTCGGGTTCGCCGCGGCCAGCTCCTTCAGGCGCGGCTCTTGAGCGAGCGCCTCGGGAATGCTCACGTGCTTGCCGGCGATGGGCTCGGGGATGAGCTTGGCCACCTGGTCCGCTTCGGCGTAGCTGATCCCGAGGACCCGCGCCACGTCGCGGGTCACGCCGCGCGCCTTGAGCTGATGCATGGTCACGATCTGGCCCACATTGTCGCGGCCGTACTTCTCCGTGACGTAGCGGATCACCTCCCCGCGGCGGTTCTTGCAGAAGTCGACGTCGAAGTCGGGCATGCTCACCCGCTCCGGGTTCAGGAAGCGCTCGAAGAGGAGGTTATAGGGGAGCGGGTCGAGGTCCGTGATGCGGAGCGAGTAGGCGGCGAGGGAGCCCGCGCCGCTGCCCCGGCCCGGCCCCACCGGGACCCCCTTCTCCTTGGCGAAGCGGATGAAGTCCCAGACGATGAGGAAGTAGCTGGAGAAGCCCATCCGCTGGATCACGTCCAGCTCGAGCTCGAGCCGTTCCCGGTAGGTCTGCTCGTCGGGGGTCTGCCCCCGGTCCCGCATCTCTGCGAATCGTCGGGCGAGCCCTTCGAAGGCCAGCGTTCGCAGATAGCCCTCGGGGTCGCCTCCTCCCGGCGGCTGAAAGCGCGGCAGATAGGTCTTGCCGAGCTCGAGCTTCACGTTGCACAGCTCCGCGATCGCCGCCGCGCACTCGAGGGCCTCGGGGATCCGGCTGAACGCGCGTTCCATCTCCTCGGGGGGCTTGAGGTAGTACTCGTCCACGTCGTGCTTCAGCCGGTTCTCGTCGGAGACCAGCTTGCCGGTCTGGATGCACATCAGGCAGTCGTGCGCCCGGGCGTCCTTGCGGTCCACGTAGTGGCAGTCGTTCGTGGCCACCAAGCGAACGTTCATCCGGTGCGCGAGCTTGATCAGGTCCTCGTTGACCTGCTCCTGCTCCGCGAGGCCGTTCGGCTGCACCTCGAGGAAGAAGCTCTCCGGCTCGAAGATCGACTGGTACTCGCGGATGGTCTCCGCCGCCGCGTCGCTCCCGCGGTTGAGCAGGGTCTGCGCCACCTCTCCCCCGAGGCAGGCCGAGAGCCCGACGAGCCCCGCCGCGTGCTTGCGCAAGAGCGCCTTGTCGATGCGCGGGTTGTAGTAGAAGCCCTCGAGGTACCCCATACTGACCAGGTGGGTCAGGTTCCGGTACCCCTCCTCGTTCTTCGCGAGGAGCACGAAGTGATAGCTCCGCCGGCTGGTCTTCTCCTTCATCTCCCCGTCGGCGATGTAGACCTCGCAGCCGAAGATCGGTTTGACCCCCTGCTTCTTCGCCTCCTTGTAGAAGTCCACGGCGCCGAACATGTTGCCGTGGTCGGTGAGCGCGACCGCGTTCATGCCGTACTCTTTCACCCGCGGAAAGAGGTCCTTCAGCCGGATCGCTCCGTCCAGCAGGCTGTACTGGCTGTGCAGATGCAGGTGGGCGAAGGAAGACATGTTGGCTCTCCAGCGGAACGAGGGTCGTGGATCATCCCCGAGGCCGCCCCGGTTGGCCAGCCCCGCCGTTTCTCTTCGCAGTGCCGCCGCGTTAGAGCTTGAAGGTCACGCCGAGGCGTAGATAGGTGCCCGGATCGCTCTCGGGCATCGGGCCGGCGAAGGCATCGGTGAAGGCGCGACGCCCCGGCTGGAAGGGCGGCCCCTCGAAGAGCAGGAAGAGGCTCAGCCAGCGGCTCACCGCCACCTCGACCGCAGCGGAGAGCATGAAACGCAGCCCGACGAAGCGGCGCCGCATCTCGGCGGCGGAGAGTCCGGTCGGCGGCGCCACACAGATGCCGAGCTCGCCGGTCGTGGCCGTTCCGGGGCAGTGCCGGTCGCTGTAGATGTCGAAGTAGGCGCGCGCGGTGAAGGCGAGAATGCGACGGAAGGCGAGCGTGGCCACCCCTCCCAGGTCGAGATAGAAGTTATTCCGACCGCTCGGGCCCCCGCCCCCGCCGACCTCGAAGAGCACTCCCAGCGCGAGGGGCTCGAGCGACAGGAGTCGGAGCTTGGAGTGCACGCCGAACTCCGTCACGGCGCCGTAGCTCCGAAGCCCGATGCCCCCGTCCATCCCGACGTGCTTCCGGCCGAAGAAACCGGTCGTCGCGCGCAGGCCGACGAAGTAGGGGAAACCCGCGAAGAGGTCCGTCGCGAGGTGGCGCGGCGGCACGAGCTGCGCCCCGAAGGACGAGAGCCCTCGGCGCACCTCGTCGCGCGAGAGCGCCGGGGCCGGCGGCGCGGGTCCCGGCCCCGGTCCCGGTCCGGGTCCGGGCCCGAGCGGCGTCGCGACGGGGGCCGCCTTGAGCGCGACCCGATGGTCGACCGTCAGACCACGTCGCACCTCGACCGTGTAGCTCTGCTCCGCGTACCCGGGCGCGGCCACGCGCACGATGTGGGGCCCCGGATCGAGCCCTTGGCGGAGGAGCGGGGTCTTGCCGCGGTACGTGCCGTCCACGAAGACGTAGGCGCCGAGGGGCTGGCTCGTCACCCGCAGGGCCCCATTCTGCGCGGAGGGGCGGCTCGCCTCCTTGCGGCGCAGCGTGACCTGGACCTTGACGGTCTGCCCCGCCACGACCGTCGCCTCGAGCCGCAGGGTCTCATGCCCCGCCGCGCGCACCTCCACCTGGTGCCGTCCGGCGGCGAGCTCGGCGACCAGCGCGGGAGAGGTATCGGCACGTCGGCCGTCGACCCACACCTCTGCCCCCGCCACGTTCGCCGCCACCAGCAGCGCCCCGGTGGCCGCCGGCGGCTGGGTGGGCTCGAGGATCACGGTCAGCTCGCGCACCTCGCCCGCGCGAAGATCCACCCAGGACTGCCAGGGGCCCTGGCCCGCACGACCGGCCTCCACCAGATAGCGTCCCGGGCGCAAGGAGACGGTCAGGGGAACCCGTCCCATCTCCTTGCCGTTGATCCGGACCTGGCCGATGGACGCCTTCGCCTCGGCCGAGGCGAGGACCTTCAGCGTCGCGAGAGACTCGCTCCGTGCGGCGGCAGGAGCGGCGCCGCCCACCGCGGCCGTCAGGAGGACCCACAGACCGATTGTGCGCGTCACGCGTCCCCTCCGCAGAACAGGGCCAGCACGCCACGGCCGCCGCGCGACCTCGGCCTGCCGACCGCGCGCGCTCAACGCTACCGACGGAGCACGCGCCTCTGGTAGTAGCTCGATCCTCGGCGGGAGTCCACCACGCGAAAGACGATCACGTTCACGCCGGGCTTGAGCGCCACCGGGTGGCGAAACCGCGAGCTCTCGTCGAGCTCGGCGGGCGCGCCGTTCACGAACAATCGGCTGCCGCGAAGCGCGACGCCGCGCACCTCGAGCGTCTCCTCGCTCACGCTGGCACCGTGCCCGGGGTAGATGATCTGGAGGTCCGGGGCCGCGTTGTCATAGGCGATGCCGATGCGGTGCGAGGTCGTGGTGCGAATCAGCTCGCCCCGCGCATCGCGCCCCGCGACGTACCAGAAGTAGGCCCCTTCACCGAGCTGTCCGGGCTTGAGCGCCAGACTCGCGGCCGAGGTCTGGGTCGAGATCGAGGGCTCCCGGAGGTTCTGCTCGCGGAAGATCTTCACCTGATAGCTGCGAGCCTCCGCCATCGGGTTCCAGCGAAACGTGAAGCGCGGGAGCGTGTTCTGGTAGTAGACCGTCGTGTTGCCGTCGCTCTCGTGAATCGTGTTGCTCGGCGAGCGTCGGCTCTTGAGCAGCTGGTGCGAGGTGTCGGGGACGATTACCAGCCGGCCGCGCACCGCGTCGCCCATCGTCTCGCCGGCGTGCCCCACGGGCTGCACCTGCCAGTGCAGCGTGCCGCGCCGGACCTCGGGGATGGTCAGCGCGTCGCGGCGGATCACGTCCTCGAAGAGCGGCGCCCCGAAGCTCGGCGAAGGGCCGACTTGCACCAGCGCGCCGCGCGCGGCCTGCGGGGTGTTCCACCGGAAGGTCACCCCGGTGGACGGTCCGCTCACGAAGACTCTGACCGTTCCCCCCTGACGCACCTGCAGCGGCGTGGCCTGCGGCGCGTGCGGGCCCTGAACGCGCCCCTTGCCGAGGACAGCCTGCTGCCCCGCCTCGAGCGCCACCGCGGGCGCTGGCCCGGCCTTCAAGACGGCCCGCCCGAAGAGGGACGAGAGCGTCGCGCGCCCTCGCTCGCGTCGCAGCCGGAGGTCCATGCGTCGGTGCGTGATCTCCGGCTGCACGGTCACCCCCTCCACGAGGAGCGGCGCGCCGAGAAGGCCGGGCTTGCCGGACCCCACGATTCGCAGGTCGCCCGCCGTCGGCTCGAGCGACGGGGCGGCCTCCGGATCCCCCTCCTTTGCCCCGCGGACCGTGACGAGCCCGGGCCCGCTCAACGTGACGCCCTCGCCGGGAGCCGAACCCACGAGCGCGCGTGCAGCCCGACGGAGGGTCAGCACCGTGCCCACCGGGACCTTGACCTGCTGGCCGGAGCGCACAGCGTGCGCCCGAGCGGCTCCCGGGGTCTTGACGAGAAGCCCAGGCCCTCCGGTCGAGCGCACGTAGAAGATCGCCTCGCGCGCCACCACGACCGGCCCCGCGCGCGCGTCGGTTCGCGGAACTCCCGCGTCGCGCCGCCTCACGGAGAGTTCGAGCGCGCGCCCCGCGATCACCCGCTCCTGCGCCCCGCTCGGTCCCTCCACCGTCGCCGTGCCGAACACGACCTCTACGTTGGGATCTCGGCCGTCGCCCCCCGCCTGCACGCGCGCACGCGCCGCGCCGGCCAGCCGGATGCTGCGTTGCCCCACGCCGATCACCAGATCCGCGGCCGCGATCGCCGAGGCGGTGCCCTCGACGGCCCCTCGCTCGAGAGCCAGCGCAGCCGCTACGCCCGGCCGGCGGTCGCGAAAGAGCACGCGAGAGTCCGGGTCCACCCGGAGCTGGCCCCCGCTCCGGAGCTCGAGGAGCGCGTGCGAGGCCTGCCCTGTCTCGAGCTCGCTCCCCAGCCGCAGGATCTCGCCCTTGCGTGCCCGCGCGAGCGAACCACCGGGCGGCGCTGCGCGAACCTCGCCAGAGAGCTCCGTCAGCCGGGCCAGCCAGTCGGGTGGCGGCTCCTTCTCGCGACACCCCGCTAACCCAGCGAGGGCGACGACGGCCGCGAGGAAAGGCAGACGGGAGGGCATGGAAGCGCTTGAGAGATCAACTTTCTCACAGCTTGGCCCACGCGGCAAACGGCAGTGGGCGCCACGCCACGCCCCCGCCCCGCGCCTGGCCCACGCGCAACCTCCTCAGCGAGCCAGGACCAGGGGGGAGTCGTACCCCTCGAGCGGCTCGTAGCCGAGGAGCCACAGCGCCGTCGCCGCAACGTGACTCAGCCCCGCCCGCGTGTCCGGGGCCTTCACCGCGTATTCGCCGGCGAAGAGCGGGTCGTACACGGTGAAGGGCACCGGGTTCAGCGTGTGACTCGTGCGCGGCACAGGATGCCCGTGCGCGTCCCGCTTCGGAGCGCCCGTCTTCCGGTCGAGCTGTAGCATCTCGTCGGCGTTGCCGTGATCCGCGGTCACGAGCGCGATCCCCCCGAGCTCCTTGATGCCGTGCAGGAGCCGCCCGAGACAGAGGTCCACGGCCTCCACGGCCATCGTCGCCGCGCGAAGACTCCCCGTGTGGCCGACCATGTCGCCATTCGGGTAGTTCAGCCGGGCGAACGCGTACCGGCCGGTGCGGAGCGCCTGGAGCGTGACGTCGGTGATCTCCGCCGCCTTCATCCACGGCCGCTCGTCGAACCCCACCCGGTCGGAGGGCACCTCGAGGTACTCCTCGGTCGCGTCGTCGAACTTCCCGCTCCGGTTTCCGTTCCAGAAGTAGGTCACGTGACCGAACTTTTGCGTCTCCGAACAGGCGAGCTGGGTGATGCCGTTCGTCGCGAGGCACTCACCGAGCGTCGCCTCCATGACCGGGGGCGAGACCAGGTACTTCGCGGGCACGTTCAGGTCGCCGTCGTACTGCATCATCCCGGCATAGAACACCTTGGGCACCCGCCCGCGGTCGAACGCCGAGAAGTGCTCCTCCTCGAACGCATTCGAGATCTGGATCGCCCGATCCCCACGGAAGTTGAAGAGGACGACGCCGTGCCCGTCCTCGATGGGGCCCACCGGCCGCCCCTCTCGCGTGACGACGAACTCCCCGAGGAACTGATCCGACGTCTCGGGCTCCTCGGCCCGAAAGGACGCCAGCGCCGCCCGCGCGTCCGGGAAGGCCCGTCCCTCCCCGAGCACGTGCGCACGCCAGCCGCGCTCGACGATGCGCCAATCGGCCCCGTAGCGGTCCATCGTCACGCGCATCCTGCCGCCGCCCGACGCGATGCAGTAGTCCGCCCCCGGCGTCTGGTTCAGCTCGGCGAGGACTCCCTCGAGCTGCTCGAGGTACTGCTCGGCCGACTGCGGCGGGACGTCACGGCCGTCGAGCAACGCGTGCACGCGGACCCGGCGGAGCCCCTCCGCGCGACACTGCCGGAGCAGCGCGATGAGCTGCGCGATATGGCTGTGGACGTTGCCGTCGCTGAGCAGCCCGATGAAATGGAGCGGCGTCTCGCGCGCGCGGCAGTGACCCACGAGCTCCTTCCACACATGCCCCTGGAACAGACGGCCACTGGCCAGCGCGGCGTCCACGAGCTTCGCGCCCTGGTCGAAAACCCGTCCGGCCCCGAGCGCGTTGTGCCCCACCTCCGAATTCCCCATGTCTTCGTCGGAGGGGAGGCCGACGGCGGTGCCGTGGGCTCGCAGGGGAATGGTCGGATGCTGGGACCAGAGCCACTCGAGAGTAGGCTTGCGCGCCACGTGCACGGCGTTCCCCTCCCCGGCGGGGCCCCAGCCGATGCCATCGAGCACCACCACCACCACCGGACCGGGCCGCTTCGGGAAGGGTCCTCTGCGTAACCTGAGGTCGTGCATCCTCCACCTCCGATTCGTTGCCTGCCGCGCGACGTTCTCGGGCGCCATCGTAGTGCGCCGGTCGGGCGCGCGTCCACCGCCCTCGAGGGCCACGCGCGAAGGGAGCGTGCTATAGATCTTCCTCGCCCGAGCAGGCCGCGCCACCGCGCCGGTGTCGATAGTGCCTGGGCGCATGAAACGCCGAGGGATGGGAGTCGACACCATGATGCGAGGAGCCATCGCCGCGATCCTGCTCTTGCCCGGAGTCGGCTGGGGCGCGACCCCGTCGGGCTTCGACGCGCGCCTCCACGAGGTGGTGGAGGAGTACCTGAAGATCCAGGAGGCCCTCGCCAACGACCGCGTCGACGGCGTCCCCGCGGCCGCGCGGCGCATCCAGAAGCTCGTGGCCGGTCTCGACAAGCTCAAGCCCACCGCGAGCACGGCGAAGCACGCCGGCCAGATTCGCGCCAAGCTGGTCCCCGCCGCAG
This sequence comes from Deltaproteobacteria bacterium, assembly GCA_020848905.1. NCBI lineage: Bacteria > Pseudomonadati > Myxococcota > Myxococcia > Deltaproteobacteria bacterium. The sequence continues at coordinate 338,956 of JADLHG010000004.1, read as the reverse complement.
AGCGCCTGGCGAAGGCCGCGGACCTGGCGCGGCTGCGCGAGGCCTTCAAGGATGTGAGCCGGCCCCTCGCACTCTGGGTCACGGTGGCCCGGCCCCCCGCGCTGAGCGTCGTCTACTGTTCGATGGCCAAGGCGAGCTGGCTTCAGCGAAACCTGCCGATCCGGAATCCATACTACGGGCCGAAGATGCTCACCTGCGGCGAGGTGGTCGGCGGAAAGAACAAAGGCCATGCGAACGGGCACATGGGGAAGTGAAGCCAACACCGGATTGACAATCTTCGATACAGCACTATCTTCTCTCCTACGATGGCTCTGAAGCTCTCCCGCCTCTTGACCAACGCCTGCTGCACGCCACCGGCCAAGCGTGCCGATGGCGGAGGCGCGCGGATCGCTGGGCTGTGCAAGGCCCTCGCCGACCCAACCCGCGTGGAGATCCTGGAGCTCCTGGCGCACAGCGGCGAGCCGCTCTGCGCCTGCCACCTCGAAAGCCACTTCTCCCTCTCGCAGCCCACCGTGTCGCACCACCTCCGGCTGCTCCGCGAGGCGGGGCTCATTCGGGGCGAGCGCGCGGGGACGTGGGTCTACTACCAGCTCGAGCGCGCAGCTCTGGCGCCGCTCCTCGGGTTCCTGCAGCGGCTAGCAGGGCCGTAGAGGGGTGGATGGCGCAGGACGACGCAGGTCTTTTGTATTGACGATTGTCTATTAACATTCGGGGCCACTGAAAGCCCCGGGCCAAAACACCCGAAGGAGGAGCTCAATGTCACACGACGAAATCCGCGAACAGGTGAAGGACCGCTACGCCGCGCTGGCTCGCAAGGTGGGTGTCGCCCCGCGGCAGGGATGCTGCGGCGGAGCGGGCGGCTGCGGAGGCGGCGCCGAGGACCCCATCACGCGCGACCTCTACTCCGCCTCCGAGGCGGGGCAGGTGCCGGGCCACGCGCTCGAGGCCTCACTCGGCTGCGGGAACCCCACGGCGCTCGCGGAGCTGGTCCCCGGCGAGACCGTGCTCGACCTGGGCTCCGGGGGAGGCATCGACGTCCTGCTCTCCGCCCGCCGCGTCGGTCCGACAGGAAAGGCCTACGGTCTGGACATGACCCCCGAGATGCTCGAGCTCGCCCGCAGGAACGCGGCGCAGGCGGGCGTCACGAACGTGGAGTTCCTGCAGGGCACTATCGAGCACATTCCGCTTCCCGACGCCTCGGTGGACGTGATCATCAGCAACTGCGTGATCAATCTCTCGGCCGACAAGGACCAGGTGCTGCGCGAGGCGTACCGCGTGCTCAAGCCCGGCGGACGCTTCGCCGTCTCCGACATCGTGCTCCGCCGCCCGCTGCCGCCCGCCCTCGCCGCCTCGGTGGCGGCCTGGACCGGCTGCGTGGCCGGCGCTCTCCTCGAAACGGAGTACACGAACAAGCTCGCCGCCACCGGGTTCGCCGAGATCGGCGTGGAGCCCACTCGCGTCTACACCGAGGAGGACGCAGGCCCGCTGCTCGCGGCCTATGCGCCAGACGTCCCCCTCGGCGCCGCGGAGATCGCAGCCCTCGACGGCGCCGTGATCAGCGCCTTCGTGCGCGCGAAGAAGCCCACGCGCTGATCCCCAGAGTTCGCGGCTCTGGCGAGCCGGATCCTCCGCGCCACAGGCCCACTTTCACCAGCAAGGCCCCGCACGGGCCGCGGGCGTAGCGTCGGAGCCACGCGGGGGGAAGCCCCCCACTCAAAACCACCATCCCCGCGAGCCTAGCCGCGGCGAAGTCGCGCGCTTTCCGGGAGTTATCCCTGCCTTGCCGGAACTGACCCTTGGCGCAGGCCTTGCTTCGCTAAGCCACCAAACAATCCCGCAAACCAGGGAGCCAATGCATCACGACAAACGTAGGCAGGCGCTTCGCAGGTCCCTTCTTCAGCGCATCGCGACGCTTCTGCCCGTAGCAGGGATGCTGGCAGCCGGCTGTACCCGCGGCGAGACCGCCACCGACGACGTGGATGCCCCCGACGACGGCGTGACATCGTACGAGCTCGCCGTGGGTCTCTCCCCGGAGGCCGATACCTACGTTCGCTCGGGTCGCCACGCGGATCGAAACTACGGTGCGACGCCGACCGTCCAGGCCGACCAGGATGATTCGGATACCGAGAAGCAGGGCTACCTCCGCTTTCGGATCGGCAACGTGGGAGCCATCACCAAGGCAACTCTCGTGATGTACGTGCGCAATCCGTCCGGCAACAGCGCGGACATCCGACGGATGTCGTCGGCCACGTGGAGCGAGGCCGACACGACGTGGAACAACAGGCCGGCTGTCGACGGCCCGGTGGTCGGAAGCCTGGGGAAGACGAGCGTCGGAACCGCGGTGAAGGTCGACGTCCTTTCCGCCGTGGCACCCAACACCGCCGTCTCCTTCGCCATCGTGCCGCGCTCGCGGGACGGGTTCTCCTTCAGCTCGGCCGAGGCGGCGCGCAACGGCGTCATGCTGCAGCTGGAAACCGCGAATGGGGCGGCAAACCAGGCGCCGACGGCGAGGGCGGGCGCGGACCAGTCGGTTAGCTCGGGGGCCACCGTCACCCTGGACGGCTCCGCGTCGAGCGACCCCGAAGGCGCTTCTTTGACCTATGCGTGGTCGCAGACCTCCGGGCCCGAGGTCGTGCCCGCCGGGTCGTCCACAGCGAAGGTCACCTGCGCCGTCCCGGCCGTCACGGCGGTCACGACGCTGGTCTTCAAGCTCACGGTCTCCGATGCCTCTTTCTCGGCCTCGGACTCAGTCTCGATAACGGTGGTTCCGCCCACGCTGAACCAGCCGCCCACGGTGAGCGCCGGCCCCGACCAGACGGTGAAGGCGGGCGACGTCGTCACCCTATCCGGCACCGCCGCGGATCCCGAAGGCGCCCCGCTCAGCACGAACTGGAGCCAGACCGCCGGCCCCAGCGCCGCACTCGCCAGCGCGAACGCGCTCAAAACGACCTTCTCCGCCCCCCCGGTCACGGCGGTCACCACGCTGGTCTTCAAGCTGCTCGTCTCGGATGGCTCGCTCTCGACCTCGGATACGATGTCGGTCACGGTGAATCCACCGGCGCTCGCCAACAACCCACCGCTGGCCTCGGCCACCGGTCCGGCTTCCGCTCAGCCCGGCTCGACCGTCACGCTCGACGCGTCGGCATCCTCTGACCCCGACGGTGACTCGCTCTCCTTCAGCTGGACGCAGACCGCTGGCCCGACGGTGACCCTGTCTGGCGCCACTGCCGCGAAGCCAGCGTTCGCCGCGCCGACGGTGACAGCAGATACGACCTTGAGCTTCAAGGTCACCGTCTCGGACGGCCGCGGCGGCACGGCGACAGCCTCGGTCTCGGTCCTCGCCAAGCCCGCCAGCGCGAACGGGGCGCCCACCGCCAACGCCGGCGCCGATCAGGCAGTGACGGCCGGCAGCGTCGTCACGCTCTCGGGCACGGCCTCGGACCCCGACGGTGACGCGCTGACGTACAAATGGACGCAGACCGGCGGCGCCGGCGTAGCGCTGTCGAGCGCCTCCGCGCTGAAGCCCACGTTCGCCGCGCCCTCGGTGACAGCGACCGCGTCCTTCACCTTCTCGCTCGTGGCCATCGACTCCAAGGGGCTCTCCTCCGCCGCCGACTCGGTGACCATCACCGTGAATCCCGCGGGTGGCGGCACCGTGAACTTCACCAAGGTCGTGTCTCTTCACGCCGTCACGCGTAACAGCATAGCGGTCTTCTTCATGACCGACGTAGCGACGAAAGCCACCGTTGCGTACGGCAAGGCGTCGACCGCGGAGGCCAGCGTCACCGAATCCGCGGCCGTCACGCGGCACGTCATCGCGCTCACCGGCCTCTCGGCCGACACCGCCTACCAGTACAAGGTGACGGTCGGTTCCGCGACGGCCACCGGGTCCTTCCAGACCGCCATCGACTATCAAGCCGCTCCCAAGGCCTACTCCTTCGCGGTGGTGGGAGACGCCCGGGGCTTCAGTACCTGGACGACCGTCTCCAGGGCGATTCTGGCCAAGGGTCCCCGCTTCATCGTGCAGACCGGCGACAACAACAACTCCTCCGGCTCCGCCACGGGCTGGCAGGACTACTACCGTGCGGGGAAAGAGCTCTTCGCCAACGTGCCCGTGTTTGCGGCCCAAGGGAATCACGACACCGGAAGCAACTACACCGCCTACAACCTAGCGCCTCAGTCCGGATCGGGCTCCGAGTACTACTATGCGTTTATTTACGGCAATGCGGCCTTCGTGGCCATGGACTCCAACTCCACCACGGGCGACACCTGGGTGAAGAGCTCCCTCCCCAAGCTCTCCGGCGGCCCCCTCTTCGTCTTCCAGCATCACCCCCTCTACTCCTGCGGCAGCCACGGGAGCTCCAGCTCGCTCCAGACCAAGTGGCGGACCGCCTTCGAGTCCTCCAAGGTCACCGTGAACTTCACGGGTCACGACCACGACCTCATCGTATGGAGCACCATCAACGGCGTTCGCTACGTCGTGTCGGGTGGGGGTGGCGCGGGGACCTATGCTCTCTCGGGATGCTCGGGTCCCTTCGCCCAGCAGACCTATGGCTTCGTCTGGGTTGACGTGAACGGTTCGTCCATCACCCAGACGGTCTACGACGCCACCGGCAAGCCGCTCTATTCGACCGGGGCCTTCGCCGCGAGCGGTCCCTCGGTCACCTTCGGCAACCTGGGCGGCCTGGTCGTCTACTAGCGGAGAGCTCCCAACTCGGAGGTGAAGGGATCGACGCCCTGTTCTGCATGGCCATCGCGAGCGACGGACGAGAGGCGCGCCGCCCGCACAGATGCGCGGCGTCGCGCGAAGGACGATGATGTTCCGCGAATGAACGAGCGCCTCGCGCACCTGAGGGACGGCGGACTGGTAGCCGCCGCCGCCATCGCCTCGCACCTCTTCGCGCTCCGGAACGGGTTCGTGTGGCTGGATCACGGCGACCTGGAGGCAGGCGCCGCGCTGGCCCCGCCGGCCGCGTGGCTCGACCTCTTCGCCCGGGGCTATGCCCGCACAGGCTTCTACCGGCCGCTCACGGCCCTGACGCTCTCGCTCGATTCGCTCTGGGGAAGCCCGGTTGCCTATCACGCTACCAGCCTGGCCCTGCACGCTCTCTGCGCGGTGGCCGTGGTCGCGGCCGCCCGTTCCCTTGGCGCCGCGCGGAGCGGCGCGCTCGCGGCGGGGCTGCTCTTCGCCGTCCACCCCGTCACCTCGCTCGTCGCAAACCAGATCGTCTATCGAGGCGACTCGCTCGCCACCGCCGCGCTCCTCGGGGTCGTCTGGGCCCACCGCACACGTCGCCCACTCCTCGCGGGGGTGGCGATGCTCGCGGGAGGGCTCTCCAAGGAAACGGCCCTCGTGCTCGGCCCCCTCGTGATCGCCGCTCTCGAGTGGACGCAGCGCACCGTCAAAGGGAGGTGGGCCCTGTGGCTGAGCGAAGGGGCGGCTCTGGCCGCAGCGCTCGCCCTTCGCTGGGTCTTCGCCCCCGCATGGCGCGCCTTCGCCCCGCCCCTCTCGCCAGGCGACGCCGTGGGGACGCGCCTGGCGGCGCTCTGGAAGAGTGCCCTGGCCCTCGCCGCCCCGGTGGACTTCCGGTTCTGCGATGCGTTCCCGGTCACGGGGCTGGCGTCTGCTCCCGCGCTCCTGGGCCTCGCCGTCGCCCTGGGCCTGCTCGGCGTCGGATGCTGGAAGCGGGGCCCGGCGCTGCTCTTCGCCCTGGCCTTGCTTCCATCGCTGCAGCTCGTGCCCGCCCCCCGCTTCTGGTCGCCGCACTACCTGTACCTGCCCCTCGCCTTCGGAGCGATGGTCCTGGGGCGCGTCGCGGAGCGCCATCGCCGCCCCGCCTCGGTGATACTTGCCGTCGCCCTGACGGTGCTGGGGGGCGCGTCGCTGGTGGAGTCCAGGCGCTACCGGAGCGACGAGACGCTCTTCGCCCCGGAGCTGGCCGGCCGCCCCGAGTGCCGCGAGGCCGCGCTCTACGTCGGAGATGCTCGAAGGTCAGCCGGCGACCTCGCGGGCGCGGCCAAGGCCTACGAGGCCGCCGCGGCCAAGACGCCGGGTATACTCTCGTACTCCGATGAGGCCGCCGCGCTGCAGAACCTCGGACTCGTGAGACTGGCGCAAAACCGCCCGGTGGAGGCCGAGCTCGCCTTCGTGGAGGCCCTGGAGCGACGCCCGCCCGAGGCGTCCCGCCGCGAGCTCGTGCACAACCTCGCCGCGGTCGCCGTCACCCGGGGCGACCCCGATGGGGCCATCCGTCTTCTGACCCCCGAGGTGGCCCGAGCGGACGTCGCGCACGAGACCGTCCTGTTGCTCGCGCGGGCCTTGCGGGCAACAGGCCGTAACGACGCCGCGAGCGCCCTCCTGGCCGCTCATCCCTTCAGGAAACCATGACGCAGAACCCACCACACAGAGCCGCCACGTCTGCCGCCCTCGGCCTCGCCCTCGGCCTCGCCCTCGCCGCCTCGGGCTGCCGGCGCACCCACCCCGTTTCGGACGCCCACCAGCCTGTGGCCGAGACGCCTCCCACGTGGCCAACGGACCTGACCAGGGACCTGGTAGAGATAGACATCCGCCGCACCGTCGCCGGCGAACCCGAGCACCGAGCGGTCGTTCGCCGCCGCGGCCAGGGCCTCTGGATCATGCAATCACCGCATCGCGGGGAAGCGGACCCCGACGCGGTGGACCGCCTGCTACAGGCTCTGGCCGCTCCGCAGCTCCTCTCGGCGCGACCAAGCGACGCGCCTCGTGCTGGCACCTTCGCCTTCGAGATCCACCTCACCACCGCCAAAGGGGTGCGGCGCCGTCTCTCGACCTGGCCCGCCCCCCTGGGACAACCGATCCCGGTGACCGTCGACGGAGTCGGCGAGTTCCTGGTCTCGCCGGTGGAGCTGTCGACCAAGATCCCCGACCCCGGCGAGTTCCGTCCGCCGGGGCTCTGGGTGAGCGGCCACGACCAGGAGGCGTCCGTGACCGTCAGAGGCACGGCGTCCTATCGACTGGTCCGTGCGGGCGCTGAATGGAAGAGCGCCGATGGGCGCGCCGCGGCGGACCTGGACGACATCCCGGGCGTCATCACGGCCCGAACCAGCTTCGGCTTTCCGGCCCCGACCAACCTGAAGGCTCTGGGCCTCGATCCGCCGGTCGCCTTCGCCACCCTCTGTCTCAAGGACGGGCGCTGCCGGGACTTCCGCTTCGGACGCACCAAGACGGCCGCGGGGGAGCGCTACTTCGCCGTGGGGAGCAACGCCGATCCGATCGAGATGCGGGACCTCGAGTGGCGCGCCCTCGTGGAGGGGCCCTTCGAAAAGGGCCGCTTGACGCGGGGACGTCCTCACTAGGCCGTCGCCACCCCGGGGGCCTCGTGACCCGACCGTGCCACGTACTCGAGGTAGCCGCCACCGTACTGGCGGACCTCGCCACCGTCGATCTCGAGCACACGGTTCGACAGCCCGGCCAGAAACGCCCGGTCGTGTGAAACGAACAGCATGGTGCCCTCGTAGCTCGAGAGCGAGGCGAGCAGCATCTCCTTGGACGCCATGTCCAGGTGGTTGGTGGGCTCGTCGAGGACCAGGAAGTTGGGCGGATCGTACAGGATCAACGCCAGCACCAGCCGGGCCTTCTCGCCGCCCGAGAGCACGCGGCAGGTCCGCTCCACCTCGTCGCCGGAGAAGCCGAACGCGCCGGCCAGCGAGAGCATGCTTCCGAGGCCGGCACTGGGGAAGGCCCTTCGCAGCGTCTCGACGACGGTCAACTCCGGGTCGAGCCGCTCCATGGCGTGCTGGGCGAAGTAGCCGAGCTTCACGCTGGGTCCCAGGGTGACCCGCCCGGCATCCGCCTGCGCGGCGCCGGCGACCAGCTTGAGCAGAGTGGACTTGCCGGCGCCGTTCACCCCCATCACACACCACCGCTCGCCTCTTCGTAGCAGCAGGTTGAGGCCGCGGTAGACCGGTCGGCCGCCATAGCCCTTGTCGACCGCCTCGAGGCTGACCACGTCCTCTCCGGAGCGGGGCGGGGGACGGAAGTCGAAGCGCGGCAGCTTGCGACGACGCCGTGGCTCTACGAGCTCGATCTTGTCGATCTTCTTCTGCCGCGATTGCACCTGCGCGGCGTGGCTGGCGCGCGCCTTGAACCGCTCGATGAAGGCGTGCTCCTTGGCCAGCATCGCCTGCTGGCGCGCGAACTGGGCCTCGGCCTGGGTCTCCAGCAGCTCCCGCTGGGCCTCGTAGAAGTCGTAGTTGCCGGAGAAGCTACGCAGCTCGCCGGCGTCGATCTCCACGATCCGCGTGACCACCCGGTTCAGGAAGGCCCGGTCGTGCGAGGTAATGAGGAGCGCGCCCCGGAAGTCGCGGAGGAACTGCTCGAGCCAGATGATGGACTCGATGTCCAGGTGGTTGGTCGGCTCGTCGAGGAGGAGCGCGTCTGGCCGCATGAGCAGGATGCGGGCCAGAGCCACGCGCATCTTCCAGCCACCGGAGAGCTCCGCCGTATCCGCCTCGACCGCCTCCGGCCGAAAGCCGAGCCCGGCCAGGATGGAGCGCGCGCGCGCCTCGAGCGAGTAGCCGCCCAGCGTCTCGAAGCGTCCCTGCGCCTCGCCGTAGCGCTCGATCAACGCCTCGAGATCGTCGGCCCGCTCCGGGTCGGCCATGGCGCGCTCCAGCTCGTGGAGCTGTTCCCCGACCCGGGCGACCTCCCCTGCCCCGGCCACCGTCTCGGCGAGGACGGTACGCCCCTGGAGCTCGCCCACGTCCTGGCCGAAGTAGCCGATGCTCACCTGGCGATCGTTGGAGACCTGCCCACCGTCGGGCTTCTCCTCGCCGACGATCATCCGGAAGATGGTGGACTTGCCGGAGCCGTTGGGGCCCACCAGGCCTACCCGTTCACCGGCGAAGACCGCGAGGGATGCGTCGAGGAGCAGGATCTGTCGCCCGTGGCGGGCGGAGACGTTGTCGAGACGGATCATCGTGCCGAGTCTAGCATCGCACCGCGGCGGAACTCGAGTGGTCGGCTCAGGACGAGGCCGCCCGCCGTCGGGTCTTCGGCGAATACGAGCGCCGAACGCTCCGCGCGTGTCCCGGAGGTCAGGAGAAAGGTGTCCTTCGGGACCCTGGTCCGCGTGAAGCCCCCCAGGGACGCCGCGGTACGCGCCAGGCAGGCGTGGAGATCGTGACTCCTGACGGCGAAGGCGATGAGGAATTGCACCGGATGTCGCTCCGGCTTAGCGAGCTCGCCGGCGGGAGCACAGGCTACGGTGAGCACCGATCGACCAAAGAAGGAGGTCGCGGCTCTCCGTCGGCCGGAACTCCTGGGCATGGTTCTGCCGTCTGGTGGGGAGCTCCTGGTGTGGACCAGGCGCCATGCTCGCGCGGCGCTGGGCAGTCCCTGGCTACCGCACTGGCCAGCGTCGCGTACCCCGTTGGGCAAGCCGGCGAGCGGACGTCGAGAAAAGGCCGTCTTTGGTCTGAGGGGCCTGGCACGCACTGTGCAATTCGGCCGGGCTCCATCAGAGGTGAGGAGAACATGCTTGGTGAGCAGATCCCGCTGAGCACCGGCGGGGTGGCCGCGAGATGAGAGCTCGATTCCCGGCCAGCCTGCTGGTGGCGTACGGGCTCCTGCTCGGCACGGCCGGGGCAGGCGGTTCGAGCCAGGCGGCGCGGGATCCCGGGGTCAGCTGCGCCCAGACCCGCCCCGCCAACGTCACGGCGCGCGCGCTGGTCCGCGTCTGGGCGGATCCCGTTCAGCGGTCGCAGGCCATCAAGGTCATCACCCCCATTGTCGGGGCCGAAGCCTGGGTCCCCCGCCTCGACGAGCTGATGAAGTCCCCTCTGCAGAGCCTCGAGCTTCTGCACATGCTCCAGCTGACGATCCCCCGCGGCGGCCAAGATCTCGCCGCGGCGCGACAGCGCTACCGCGACGAGCGGGCCGCCGCGCAAGCGGACCACGCGGCCAACCTGATCCCCGGCCGACCACGGCGCTTCCTGGACATCGGCAGTGGCGACGGCGCGATCGCCGAGGAGCTGGCGCGACGTTGGCGCCTCGATCCCCAGCATGCCTGGGCGCTCGACCTCAGCCCTCCGCCGGCCTCGCCCCACGTCACCTCGATCACGTACAACGGCCGAGGACAGATCCCGCTGCCGCCCGAGTCGATCGATGCGGCCACGCTGGTCATGGTGCTTCACCACACAAAGAATCCAGCATCGGTGCTCCGCAAGGCTTACCAGGTGCTCCGGCCCGGCGGGTGCTTGCTGATTCGCGATCACGACGCAGGCCGCGCAGCGGATGTTCGCTTCTTGCAGGCCCTGCACCAGCTGCTGATAGCAGCCTACGGCGATTCGCCGGACTATCCGCCACCGCGTCAACTGCGTTCCCGTGCCCAATGGGAATCGCTGGCCACTGCGGAGGGCTTCACCGTGGTCAAGGCCGTACCGCCGAACCCCGACAATCCGTTTGTGTCGTTCACCCTGGTCTTGCAGAAGTCGCCCCGCAGCGGCGCTGCCAGCAGCTCAGCAGAGTGACCCGAGCCGCTCGCGGCGCCGCGCTGGTGCCGCGGGCGCGTCAACGAGGCTGAGAGGCCGTCCTCTTTGATCAGCAGAAGCCCGTCGTCGTGCACGCGCGGCTCACACTGGGCTGGACCCGATCTCGTAGACGCCACGCGAAAGGTGGATACGAGGGCGAGGATGGATCAGGGGACGAAGGGACTTTCTGGGACGAGTTCAGGGCGGGGGCCGTGCGGCTGGTCCCAGACGAGGGCAAGAGCATCGCCCAGGTAGCCCGAGATCTGGACCTGCCGGCGAGCTCGTTGTCCCTCTGGGTCAGGCACGCACGAGCCGACCGCAGCAAGGGAAAGACGGGGCCTTGGCGTCTCGCGCTCGGGGTATCACGCCTGGAGGGCGTGCCCGCGGTCGGAGCGTGCGCGGCGCGACGATCAGCTCCGCGTCCAGGTTCGTGCCGCACACGCGGGGTTGGGCAACGGGACTACGGGAGCCCACGCATGCACCGCGAGCTGCGCGACAGCGGGACCCGCGTCAGCCGCGAGCGTGTCAGCCGTCCGATGCAGGAGGAGGGCCTCGTCGCCCGGATTCGCCGACGGTACGAGTGCACCACGGTGAGCGATCCTACCCAACCCATCGCGCCGAATCTGCTAAAGCAGGACTTCGAGGCGGCCGCGCCCAACCCGCGCTGGGTCGGTGACACGACCGAGCTGCTCATCGGGCCAAGTCGCTCAAAGCTCTTTCTCGCGACGATCGTGGACCTGTACTCGCGGTTCGTCGTGGGATGGGCGCTCAGCGCGAGAAACGACCGCCACCTCGTTATCCGAGCGCTCGACACGGCCCTGCGCCGTCGGCGCCCAGGTGGTGGTCTGGTCTACCACTCCGATCAAGGAGGCCCGTATGCCGGCGAGGATCAGCAGAAGATCCTCGCCGCGCACGGCATCAGCCGTGGCCTGAGCCCACGCGGCAACTGCTACGACAACGCCGCGATGGAGTGCTTCTACAACCCGACGCGCCGGCACTCGGCGCTCGACTACCTCAGCCCGGCTCAGTATGAGCGAGCTGCACGGTGCAGGTTGGCGGCGTAGGACAACTGTCCACGGGATCGGATCGAGCCCAAGGCGCTGACCCGGCGCTACCGGCGCGTCTGGTTCGGCCCCCTCGAGATCGCGGTATTCGCCGCCCAGACCTTCACGCGCATCGCCACCAAGCCGGTCTGCGAGGGCAAGCATCCGCGGGAGGAGACAGCGGAGCGGCCAGAACCTGTACCCGAGCCCGGTTCGCGGCGAGTGTTGCCCTCGCCCGGTTCGTTCCCATCGAAAACGCATCAGGTGTGCAACGACCTCCTGACGCAAGAAAGCCCGCCGGGGGGGTCCGCGACGGGCTTTCTCATTCTTCTTCAGTAGCGGGGCCTGGATTTGAACCAGGGACCTTCGGGTTATGAGCCCGACGAGCTACCAGGCTGCTCCACCCCGCACCAACGACGGGCCAGTACTTATGCCAGACGGATCGGGATGTCAAGTCGCCAGCGCAGAAAGCCTGGGCGCCCGTGGGGGGAAGGAGTGGGCGAGCGCCGGCTCGTTTCGCCTTGACCGGTACGCGCGCGCCATTGTGTGATGCCCCGACGACGCCGTCGTCGATCGATCCAGCAAGGAATCCTGCACGAGGCGAGCTGCTATGCGCGACAAGGTGATCCTCACCAACGCCATCTCCGGGGTGCTGGCGAACCGCCAGCAGTGCCCTGCCATCCCCTACACCCCGGCCGAGTACGCCGCCGAGGCGAAACGCTGCTACGAGGCCGGAGCCGCCGTCGTGCACATCCACGCGCGCGAGGACGACGGCTCTCCCTCGTTTCGCCCCGAGCGCTACGCAGAGATCGCGGACGCCATCCGGGCCGCTTGCCCCCTGCTGCTGAACTTCTCCACCGGGGCGATCGGCATTCCGATGGAACAGCGGGTGGGACACATCACCGGCTACCGCCCCGAGATCGGCGCGCTGAACGCCGGCTCGCTGACCTACGCGAAGTACAGCGCGCGGCGGAAGACCTTCGTCTTCGACATGGTCTTCGCCAACCCCTACAAGGACATCCTGTTCCTGCTCGAGAAGATGAACGCCTCGGGGGTGAAGCCCGAGCTCGAATGCTTCGACTCGGGCCACGTGGCCGGAAGCGAGGTACTGCTGGAGATGGGCGCCCTGAAGCCCCCGCTCGACTTCAGCTTCATCCTCGGCGTCGTGGGCGGGATGAAGGCCACCGCGCAGCATCTGGCGTTTCAGGCCCAAAACGTCCCCGCCGGCTCCACCTGGAAGGTCATCGGCCTGAGCCAGGAGCAGTGGCTCATGGTGGCCGCCGCGCTCTCCCTCGGCGGCGACGTGCGCGTGGGTCTCGAGGACAACTTCTACCTCCCGAACGGCGAGATGGCCCGCTCGAACGGAGACCTCGTCGCCAAGGCGGCGCAGATGGCGCGCGACGTGGGCCGCGAACCCGCCACGCCCGAGGAGGCGCGTCGCCTGCTCGGCCTCGAGAGCGCGGCGTAGAGACCGAGCGTGACGCTGGACCTGGACCGCGAGCTGCGTCTGGCAGTCGAGCTGGCAGAGCGAGCCGGCGCGGTGCTGCGCGGCTTCTTCGGTCAACCGCTCGCCGTGGAGCGGAAGGCCGGCAACGAGCCGGTGACCGAGGCCGACCGCGCCGCCGAGGAGGTCGTCCTCGCGGGCCTGCGGGCGCACTTCCCGGACGACGGGATCCTGGCCGAGGAGCACGCCGACAAGACCAGCTGGGCCACCTACCGGCGGGTGTGGCTCGTCGACCCGCTGGATGGGACGCGGGACTTCGTGGCCGGGCGCGAGGGGTACTCGGTGATGATCGGCCTTCTCATCGACGGTGAACCCGTGCTGGGCGTGGTCTACCAGCCGGCGACGGGGCTGAGCTACGAGGCCGCCGTGGGCCAGGGCAGCTTCCGTCGCCACGGCACGGAGCGGGCGCCCCTCGTGCCCACCGCCATCGCGGATCCGGCGCAGGCGCGCCTCGTCGCCAGCCGGTCGCATCGAAGCCCTCGCATCGACGCAGTGAAGGACAAGCTGCAGATCTCCGACGAGCTGAACGTCGGGAGCGTCGGGCTCAAGGTGGGCCTCGTCGCAGCGGGAGTTCGCGAGCTCTACATCAATCCCGACAGCCACTGTCGCCTCTGGGACATCTGCGCGCCGGAGGCCGTGCTCACCCTCGCCGGGGGGCGCATGACCGACCTCTTCGGGGATCCGCTCCGCTACGACGATCCGAATCAGCTCCGAGTCCTCCGCGGCATCCTGGCCACGAACGGCGCCTGTCACGCCGCCGTGCTGGAGCAGATCGCCCCGATTTTTCCCAGGCCCTCCTGAGCGGCCCCAGGCCGCGCCCCTGACCGGCCTGCCCACGTCGGTGCGCACGCGCTGGCGCCAGCGGCCACGTCTGGCAGTGCGAGGGGCCAGCCCGGCCACACCAAGACGCGAGGGATTCCGCGCAAGGACCCTGGCTCGAAGGTTGCTATCCGACGCCACGGAGGCTGCACGCCATGGGTACCCGTCTGACGCGACGCCTGCTCCCCGCCATCCTGGTGCTCTGGGCGGTCCTGCCCGCCTACGCGGCCCCGGCCCAACTCGCCGGCGCCTCCCCCTCTCCGCTCGACGGCCTCCGCGCCGGGGCCGTGGTTCGGCCGCAGCAGCTCTACCGGCATCGCGCGCAGAACGTCGTCGACGCGCACTACGACCCGCAGCACGCCATCCTCCGCCGCGGCGTTCAGGAAACGCCCTTCGATGGCCTCAAGCTCTTCCCGATCCGCGAGCTCTTCGCCGGCCCGAACGAAGTGTTCCTCGGCTTCGGCAAGCCGAACGTCTACCTCACCATCCCGTCGGAGGACCGGCAGGGCTACGTCAAGTTCGCGGCCTTCATGTTCCGGCGACAGGCGGCCTACGTCGCCGACACCAAGGGGCGCGTGCAGTCGGGGGTCCTGGTCCGTTTTCGCGGCCTGCCGGAGCACGCGGTCACCGCCCTGCGCACCGCGATGACCGAGCACGCCGGCGACCGGCACTGGAGCTGCGCGAACGCCAACGGCCGCGTCCTAGCCACGGCGGGCTTCACTTCCGGCGGGAAAGGGCTCGGCCGCTACTACCGACCGACGTCGCTCTTCCGGCGCATCCTGGATGCAGGGCTCGAGTTCGAAGGCCGCCCCGTCCAGCTCGATTTCATCCGCACCACCGCCGAGCCGCTCGAGGACTACATCGCATCGGTCGCCGGCAAGGAGCTGTCGAGCCCATTCCGCCTGGTGCAGAAGCTCGTCCAGGGCCTCACCTCGCGCGGCAAGAAGGAGCACGCCCCCGCGCCGATCCTGGCCCCCCGGGAGCTCGAGCCGGCGCCGGTGGACGCCGCCGCCACCATGAACTCCACCACGCGCCTCCGGCTCTCGCACCCGAGCCGCCTCGGAGCGGTATTGCGCCGCGTCTGGGGTCAGCACGTCCTCTGGGAGGCGGTCCCCGACCGCGCCCAGGTCGCCATCGACGCCTATCTGCCGGACCGGCTCGTCGCCTTCCCCAAGCGGGAAGCGAACCTCTTCACGCGGCTCAAGCGGGATGTGCTCTTCTCGCGCAGGACGGTCCGGGCGATCCGAGACCACCTGGCGCGTCGCTACGACGACGTCGGCACCTTCACGCCGCAGGCGCTCGCAGCCATGATGCTGCCGCACACGGAGGCGCGCCCGCGCAAGTACAACCTGGTCATCACCGGCGACCGCATCGTCGTCACGCTGCTCGACGTGAAGAAGAAGGCGGTGGACTGGGTACTCTCCAAGCACGTCCTCCTCTCCGGCTACAGCGACGACGTGCGCTTCGCGGGCGAGGCCTGGATCGAGCACCAGGAGAGCGGCTACGTCCTCCACCTGAACAATAACTCGGGTTCGTACCAGCCCACGCCCGAGCAGCTCGTGCGCACCGGCCAGATGCTCGAGGCGGCCTGCCCCGGGCTGAAGGTGCTCACCCATCCCGTCGGGGGCTGACACCACGCATGCCTCGCTGTACCGTCCTCCTCCGCACCGAGCCTCGGTCGCACCGCCCGGAAACGCGTCTCGCGGAGGAGTCAGGATGCAGGAGCTGAAGGGCCGCTGGGCCGTGGTGACGGGCGCGTCGAGCGGGATCGGTGAGGCCCTCGCTCGCGCCCTCGCCCGCCGAGGGATGCATCTGCTCGTCACCGCGCGCCGGGCCGACCGGCTAGAGCGCCTCGCCGCAGAGCTGACCGCGGCCCACGGCGTCCAGGTGGAGCCCTTGCCCCTCGATCTCTCCGAGGGCAGTGCGGCCACCGTCGTCACGGAGCGCGCGTTTTCCGAAGCGCGCGACGTGGCCGTGCTGGTCAACAACGCCGGCTTCGCCGACTACCAGGCTTTCCTTCACACCCCGTGGGAACGGCACAGGGGCATGCTCGAGCTCAACGTGCGCGCCCTCACGGAGCTCACCTATCGCTTCCTAGAGCGCCGGATCGCCGCCGCGCACGCGAGCTACGTGCTGAACGTCGCGTCGATCGGCGCCTTCATGCCCGTGCCCTATTTCGCGAACTACGCCGCGGGCAAGGCCTACGTGCTCTCCTTCAGCGAGGCCCTCGCGGCGGAGCTCGTCGGATCGAACGTCCACGTCACCTGCCTCTGTCCGGGGGGGACCGCCACGGAGTTCTCCGACGTGGCGCAGCAACGCCTGTCGCCGACCGTGCGCCGCACCCTCATGTCCTCCGCCCGCGTCGCCGAGGTCGGGCTGCGCGGGCTCTTCCGCGGACGCCGCGTAGTCATCCCCGGCTGGACGAACCGCGTCATCTGCTTTCTGACCCGACTCGTCCCACGTCGGCTGATCGGCTTCTTTTCGGTCCGAACGATCGGCCGGCCCGAGCCTCCGGCCTCGCTACCGCGCGACGGCGCGTAGGGCCCGGCACGGAATAGGCCGATCGTGTTGCCGTGAACGGGGCGTGCTACGGAGCGCTGCCGCTCTGGAAGGTCTTCACCAGCTTGGTCGGCTGGTCGGGCTTGATCACCACCGTGAAGCTCTCATCGATGTTGAACTTGGGGTTCTTGAGCTGAATCTTGTGCTTCCCCGCGGCGAGCGGGATCTTCCCCTGCGGCGTCGTGAGGCCCGTGTCCTTGCCGTCGATCACGATCTGCGTCCACGGATTCGAGTTGACCTTCAGCGTCCCCATGCCCGCCGGCTCGGGGTTCGTCGGCGGCGGCGTGGGCGTCGAAGCCACCTTGGTCGGGGTGGAAGGCTTGACGGTCCTCGAAGATCCAGGCTTCCGGCCCGGACTGCGGAGCTTGGTCGTTCCTTCGCGCGAGGGCTTCACCGCCACGTGCGGCTCCGGCTTCGGCTTGGGCGGTTGTTTCGGGGTGGAGGCCACCGGCCGCGGAGGTGGCTCCTCCTTCGCCGTCGCCGTCGCTCCTTCCTTCTCCAGCTTCGCGAGGAGCTTCACCGGCGCATCCCCGTCGAACTCCACCGCCCCGGCCCACTCCTTGTAGCCCTCCCGCTTGACCACCGCGCGATACGCATACTTCGGACTGAGGTTGATCTGCACCGGGGTGCGACCCAGCCGCTCCCGCTGCCCGTCTCGTTCGAGGAACGCCTCGCCCTTCGGCTCGCTGTCCAGCTTGACCGCCACCTTCGGGGGCAAGAGCTTCACGCTCAGCCGGAGCTGCTCCTCGGGCTTCACGTCGAACTCGTGGATCCACGGCAGGTACTCGCCCCCCTTCTTGACCTCCAGGCGGTGGCGGCCGGGTGTCACCTGGCTGATCCGCATCGGCGTCAAGCCCGTCAGGCGTCGTCCGTCGAGGAAGGCCTCGCCCCCGACGGGCCGCGTGCGGAGCTCGATCGAGGCCGTCGCGAGCGCCTCGAGCTGGGGCGTGACGCGCGTCTCCTCACCCGCCTTGACCTCGATCGTCTTCTCCCAGGATTCGTAGCCGGACTTCCGAACCGACACGATGTAGAAGCCTGGCTTCAGCTCCTTGATAGCCGTCGGAGTTCCCGTCCCGGCCTGGCGTTCGCCGTCGAGAAAGACCTGAACGTCGCTGGGAATGGCCGAGACCGAGATGCCCCCCGGCCGCTTGCCGTGCACGACGAAGTAATAGATGGCAGCCGCGCAGCAGAGCACCACCACCCCCGCGATGACCCCGTACACCGCCGTCCTCGCGCGCCGCTCCCGGCGTCGCACGGCCGCCGCCGTCGCGAGCGGTGCGAGAGGGCCGGTCATCATCACCGGACCCGTGCTCGCGCGGAGCAGCGGCGCCGTCGCGGTCGGCATAGGCCCCGTGATCGCCTGGACGGGTCCGGTGCGCACGATGGAGGACGCCGGAGCCAGAGTAGGTCCGTCCTCGTCGGGCTCGAGCGCGTCCTCGGAGAGCGCCACCGCCCCAGAGTCCTCGCTCCCGCCCTGTTTGTCGTAGATCTGGGTCTCGACCTCGTCGTCGTCCCACGTGAGCGGCGCCGGCGCCCCTTCCACGGGGCGCGTCTCCCCGGAGGAGAGCGCCTCCAGCGGGGCCGGCGGGGCACCACCCGGGCTCGGGAAGTCCACCGTCGCCACCGCGCGCGGCAGCTCCATCGGGGAAGCGCTCGCCAGCGGGTGACCGTTTCCTCCCCCGGGAACGGGGGGCGGCCGCGGCACGGAAGGAACGCTCACCGACGGCGGGGGAAGCGTGGGCGCCGGTTTCAGCTCGGGCGCCGGCATCTGCCGGTAGGCCTCGAGCTTCCGCGCCTCCTCCTCGATCTCGCGCGCGAAGGTGCGCTTCATCCACGCCGCTAGGTCCTTGCGGGCGTAGAACTCGCCCGAGGTGTAGACGTACGCTTGCAGGTCGTCGTGCAGGTCGATCGCGTTCTGGTAGCGATCCTCGACGTCCTTGGCCAGCGCCTTGAGGACGATCTGCTCGAGCTCCTCGCCAATCTTCCGGTTGTAGGTGCTGGGCGGCAGGATCTCGACGTTGCGCACCTTCTCCAGGGTGGAGAAGTCGCTCTCGCCGTAAAAGAGGCGCTCGCCTGTGAGCATCTCGTAGAGCACGACGCCGACGGAGAAGATGTCGGAGCGCCGATCGAGCGGCAGGCCCCGGACCTGCTCCGGAGACATATAGCCGAACTTGCCCTTCAGGATCCCAGCCTGCGTCTTGGACGCCTTCCCGGCGGCCTTCGCGATCCCGAAGTCTACGAGCTTCACCTCGCCCTCGTAGGACACGAGCACGTTCTGCGGGCTCACGTCCCGGTGCACGAGGTGCATCTCGCGGCCCTGGTCGTCGCGCTTGTTGTGCGCGTAATCCAGGCCCTCGCAGACCTTCATCACGATGAAACAGGCCTGGGAGACCGGCATCGTCTCCGAGAGCCCGCGGCAGCGGTCGTAGATCGCGCGCAGGTCCCTGCCGTGCACGTACTCGAGGGCAATGAAGTGGCTGTCGTCTACCTTCCCGAGGTCGAAGATCTGCGCGATGTTCGCGTGGTTGAGCTGCACCGCGATCTTCGCCTCATCGATGAACATATCGATGAATTCGGCGTCCTCGGCGATGTTCGGGAGAATGCGCTTGACGGCGAGGAGCCGTTCGAACCCCTCCACGCCGTAGGCCTTGGCGCGGAACACCTCCGCCATGCCTCCGACGTTGATCCGTTCGAGGAGGTAGTACTTGCCGAAGGGAATAGGCCGCTTCACGTCGTGGCCTCGAGGGGCTAGATAGTGGCCTTTTGTAGTATAGCAGCCGGGGCCTTACGTCAATACGGCCCTCTCGAGGGTCAGCGCGTGGCCAGGGCCTCCGCCGGCTGCAGGCGCGCGGCCTGCTGCGCCGGAACCAGCGCGCCGAGCACGCAGCATAGCACCGCGAAGCCAAGCGCCCCGAGGACCAGCGCCGGCGAGAAGACGAAGTAGGTGTCCGGCTTGAACGGAAAGTCGGGCACCCGATGCGCCGAGTACCAGTCGCAGGTCCAGGCGGCAGCGCGCGCGATCAGCAGCCCGAGGCCCCCGGCCAGAAACCCGATCACCGCGGCCTCCCCGAGGACCACGCTCCGGATGTGTCCCCGCGTGGCGCCCACGGCCCGCAGCACGCCGATCTCGCGCCGCCGGTCGGCGATGAGCATCATGAAGGTGTGGGCGATGTTGATCGCCGAAATCCCGACGATGATGACGCTAATCAGCGTGAAGAGGATCGTCGCCAGGGTGATGAAGAGCCCGACCCGCTCCCCCTGACTCTCGGCCAGGTCGAAGCCGAGGCTCTTCACGTGGGCCGCGAGCGCGGTGATGTCCCGCTTCGACTCGACGACCATCACGACGCTCGAATAGGTCGTGGCCTCGAGCTCCCCGGCGTAGCGCCGGTTCCAGGCTTTCACGTACCCGATCGGCACCGTGAGCCCGAGGGGGATCGCCTTGTCGCTCACCCCCACGAGCTGGAACTGGCGGTGGACCGGCTGGCCACCCTGGCGCGCCTGACTCCCGAGGTACGAGCGGCCGAGCTCGACGGTGAAGGACTTCCCGCGAAAGAGGCTGGCGGCGAAGTCGGGGATCTTGGGCAGACCCGGGTGGGTCGCGGCGATGGACCCGTTGTAGAGCTCGATCATGTGGCGCGAGATCACCGCCGGGATCAGCGGATGGCACTCGTAGACGTCCCACGCGCAGAAGAAGCCCTCCGGGCAGCTGTTCCCCGCGCCGCACCGGCTGGGCTTGCGCCGGCTGAGCGCGTCCTCGAAGACGAACGGGGGCTGGACCTCCCCCTCGAGAATCGCCTCGTCCACGCCGTCGCAGAAGCCGCTCACCTCGAAGTAGAAGTCGCGATCCCGCTTGAGGAAGCTGCGCCCTCCCCACCCGCGCGCGGGGAACGCGAGCTTCATCTTGGCGAAGACCGCCTTCGGCCGGGCCCCCACCTCCGGCGGAGGGTTGCGCAGGCGTGACACCAGCGCGTCGTCCAGCCGAACGCCGCTGCCGAAGAGCGTGGCCTTGGGAGGGATCACCTCCAGGCGGTCCACGGGGAAGATCTCCCCGAGGACGACCTTGCGCACGCCGGCGTCGAGCGAGAGGAAGAAGGCGAAGGCTGCGATGCCGACCACGATCCCGATCGACGAGAGGATATTGTGCTTGCGGTTGCGCCGCAGATTCTGCCGCACGAGCCGCAGGAGCTTCCGCGCACTCATGGCCCGTCTCCGTGGTTGGCTTCGACCCCCACGGCCCCCACCTCGGTCGCCAGCCGTCCGTCCTCGAGCCGCACCACCCGATGCGCGGTGCGCGACACGCGCGCCTCGTGCGTCACGATGACGAGCGTGATCCCGTCCTCCCCGTTCAGACGCTGAAACAGCTCGATGATCTGTTTGCCCGTCTCGCTGTCCAGGTTCCCCGTCGGCTCGTCGCAGAGCAGAATCGGAGGCCGCTGGAAGAGGGCCCGCGCGATGGCCACGCGCTGCTTCTGTCCGCCGCTCAGGTTGGCCGCCAGGTCCCCCGCGCGCGCCCCGAGCCCAACGCGGTCCAGCGCCTCCCGGGCCCGGCCGAGCGGATCCGCAACCTCGGTGCGGCTGAAGAGGGCCGGCATCGCCACGTTCTCCGCACACGACAGGTGTTCGAGCAGGTTGAACTGCTGAAAGATGAAGCCGATGGTCTGATTGCGAAAGGCGCTGAGCTGCCGATCGCTCAGCCGCGAGAGGTCCAGGCCGTCCACCAGGACGTGGCCCTGGTAGTCCGCATCCAGCCCACCCATCACGTTCAGCAGCGTCGACTTCCCGCTGCCGCTCGTCCCCACGATGGCCAGGTACTCCCCCTTGCTCACCTGCAGAGAGACCTCGTGAAGCACCGCCACCGGAGCCTTCGCGCCCCGGAAGCTCTTGCTCACCTGACGAACGTCGATCAGTACATCGGGCATGGTCAGCGTCAGCCGCGCAGCCCTGGCGACGCGGCCAGGGGATCGGCCCCGTGGGCCTGGTCGAAGGCTCCCACGCGTTCGAGGTCGCAGAAGAGCAGGGTCCCGCCGACGGCCGCCATCGGCACGCAGAGCAGCCCGACCACGGGGACGAGCAGCGCGACCGCCAGCGCCGACCCGAACCCGAGCGTCAACGCCCGATGCGCCTTCAGCGCCGCCCACTTCCGCCCGAACCGCCACGCCCGACGCCCCATGCAGTAGTCCATGAAGTCGTAGGCGAAGAAGAGCGCGGTGACGTAGAAGCCGACGCAGAGAAAGACGACCGGTCCGAGGACGGGCACGAACAGGTTGAGCAGGAAGAGGGGCAGCATGACCGAGACGTAGATGCCGAGCTTGCCGAGCTCGTGGAGGACGGTCCTTCCGAGACCGGCCAGCAGGCGGCCTACGGAGAAGGGGGGCGGCGGTCGATCGTAGGCGAGCTCCTCCACGCGCTCCGAGAGCAGGTCGTTGAAGGGGGCCGAGAGGACCGCCTGCACCACGAAGAAGCCCAGGTAGGCGAGCAGCATCACGGCGAGGAAGATGAAGACGTAGAGCAGGTACCAGAAGATGACCCGCCAGCTCGACGGCCTGGCCCAGATGAGGGCCACCAGGTCGTCATAGTAATAGTAGAGCCCCACGGCCGCGCCGCCGAAGGCGAGCAGATTGATGACCAGGGGCGCCAGGCAGTAGGCGACGAGGCCCGGATGCTTGCCGAAGACAAAGCCCCAGGCCTCGAAGAGATAGCCGAAGCCGCGAAAGAAGCGCACTGCCGCCCCGCCCTGTCGCGGATCCCGGCCCGCTCCGGCAGCGACCGCGGAGGGGCTCATCGGAGCTGGTAACCGAGCCGCAGCACGACGTCCTGGCCACGGACCTCGCCGTCGAGCTGGACGCGCGCGTAGCTCGAGGCCCAGTTCGCGAGCTGGTCGAGCGACCACCGCCCGCCCGAGCTGCTTCGCCCGCCCCACGGGGTGGGGGCCGAGCCCCCGCTCTCGAGGAGCCGCGCGGGGGCACGCAGGTCGGCGATGCGCCCCGGCTCGAGGCCGAGCGACAGGAAGCGATTCCCAGCGACGGGTGCGTCGGCCAGGAGTCTCTGCATCACGCCCTCGCCCGCGGCCAGTCGCAGCCGGTCGTCGGCGAGCGTGAGCCACACGGACTCGACCATGGTCACCGACGGCGAGACCGCGTGCAGCTTCCGCCCCCCGAGCTGGGTCTGCTTCTCGGCGTCTACCGTGAGCTCCTTGAGCAGGAACGCGCGGTCCTCTTCGCGCTTCGCCGCGGCCACCGCCGCGCCCTGCAGCGAGAGAGTCCCCTGCCCCTTCTCGTCGGCGCTGAGCAGGACGGCCTCGAAGGAGCCGCCGAGATGCTGGAGCACCGCCTCGTAGCTGCGAAGCGGCTGCAGGAGCGGCCCCGACAGCTCGCGAATGGCCCCGTGGACCGGGCCGCAGCGGGCCTCTCCGTAGCGCGCCGCGAGCTCGGTCACGTAGCGAGGGTCCAGATGCCACGCGAGCCGCGCGGGGGCCTTCTCCCAGAGGGAGGCCGGCAAGGCGGGGCCGCGCGCAACGTGGGCCGCGAGGCTCTTTTCCCCCTCCGCGGTCAGCGAGATGGTGGCCGTGGCCGCGAGCGAACGGGCGCCGAGGCGCACGGCGACCGCGACGCGGCGAACGCCATCGAGCTTACGGTCGGGAGCCGCGCAGGTCGCGGGCAACGGGCCGAGCCAGGGCGTGGCGCCGGCCTGCACCGCGGCCGGGTCGAGGTACGCCACGACATCGGCGGTCTCGCCCCCCGCCTTCATCACCCAGCGGTAGGCCTCGCCGTGCAGCACGGACTGTCCGGCGCGCGCGGCGAGGATCTCGTCGAGCCAGGTCAAGCTCGGCTTCCAGTCCGCCGGCGAGCCGGGCGGCACGTAGTCCACGTGCAGCACCAGATACCTTGCGACGCGCACCATCGCACCACGCACCGCCTCGCCCACCTTCCACGCGGTCACGGTGTGCCCCTTGTACGACCGCACGAAGGTGGTCGTGAGGCGCGTCCGCCCCTCGACGAACTTCCGCAGCCGTTCCTCATCGCCCACGGGCAGCACCCAGGTGGGGGCCGCCGTGGTGGAGAAGAGGACCGCGCTCCCCTTCAGATCGAGCCCGGCATCGTCCAGATCGTTCGCCGACAGCGGGCTCCCGCCCACGTCCTTCTGCCACTCCTTGTCGAGCGTGTCGGGGGTCAGGCCCGTGTCGAGGGCACGAAGCGGCTCGACGAAGGCTCGCAACCCCTCGGCCGCGCGGCTCAGGCGCCCGAGCACGACGAAGTAAGTGGGCTTCGCGGGCACCAGGCCGAGCACGGGGAACTTCTGATCTTCTACCGGCTTCTTGGGCGGCCCGACGACCGGGCGCGGGGTCGGACAGCCCGCCGCCAGAAGCACCGAGCTCAGAAGGAGCGGGATCGCACGCATGAGGTCCTCTGTAACGGTTGCCTCCGAGGGGCACAGTTCCCTCGAAGAGTTATGGGACGTTATCACGCCATCGGGTCAGCGAGAACCCAGCACCTGCGCGGCGCGCGGCGAACCGCGCAACCTTCTCAGACCGAGCCCCGATAACCACCGGCGAGCAACAAAACCGACGAGCTCAACGACAGGAGAACGCCATGAGCCTCCCCCGCATCGGTCGTAACGCCAGCCAGATCGACATCGAGACCATCCGTCCCCGCGAGACGCCGCCGCCCTCCACGGGGTTCAAGGACGTGCTGCGCCAAGGCGCCCAGGTGCTCCTGTCGGGAGCGCAGGTTGCCACCGGGATGATCGGCCTTCCGGCGCTCTCGGCCGCCATCTCCAACGCGCGTCCCGGGTCGGAC
This sequence comes from Deltaproteobacteria bacterium, assembly GCA_020848905.1. Taxonomy (NCBI): domain Bacteria; kingdom Pseudomonadati; phylum Myxococcota; class Myxococcia; species Deltaproteobacteria bacterium. The sequence continues at coordinate 314,726 of JADLHG010000004.1, read as the reverse complement.
GTCAGCGGCCCCGTGGCGTCGAGCTCGGACCCGGCTGACCCGCTCCGTGCCGCCTCGTCGCAGAAGTACGGCGAAGATCTGAAACTGCTCGAGCTCCAGGACCAAATCCAGCGCCAGAATCGCCAGATCTCCCTCGTGTCGAACGTCATGAAGGCCCGGCACGAGACCTCCAAGTCGGCCATCGGCAACATCCGCGCGTAGGAGGGCCCTTCCTGGCGGCCGGGAACGAAAGATGATAGAAGGAAAAACGGGAAGGAGCTGATTCCCATGAAGATCGGCGGCCCCAAAGGCCCTGGCCCCATCGAACCCCCACCCCTGGCCAAGACCGAGGGGCCGCAGGGGCAGGCCAAGGTCCAGTTCAGCGAGACGCTCAAACCGTCCGAGACGCGTCCAGCGGCCGCGCCCACGAACGACGCGCTGACCGAGATCGTGGCCCGGCTACGTAGCGGCGAGGTCAACGCGGCGCAGGCGGTGGAACTCCTCATCGGGCAGGTGGTGGAGAAGCGAGGCGGTGCCCTCACCCCAGCGGCCAACGAGAAGCTGCGAGCGGCGCTGCAGAGCCTCGTCGCGGAGGACCCGCTGCTCTCGGCCAGCCTGCGACGCATGGACGAGGGTTGAGGGTGCCTCGCACGGCCGCCTTCCTCGTCGCAGTCGTCGCTTTCGCCCAGCCTCAGTCGGCGCGCAGCGCATCCCGGACGCGCGTGACGGTCTTCATCATCCCCGCAAAGGGCGCGTCGCCCAAGACCGTCGCGCGGGCCTCGAACGCTCTGCTCACCGGGTTGCGGCGCAACCCTCGACTCGACGTGAAGGACTCGGACAAGCTGCTGGCGGAGTTCGCGGGAGAGGAGCCCACGGCCCAGATCCGGCAGGCCGAAGAGCTCAAGGAGCGAGGTCTCGAGCTGCTCCGCGGCGGAAAACCGGGGCCGGCGCTCGCCAAGCTGCAGGAAGCCGCGCAGGGCTTCGAGAAGGTCCTGGCCTCCACCAAGAAGCAGTCCCTGGCGGAGACGCAGGTCGCGATCGGCGTCGCCCTCGCGGAAGCTGGGCGCGCCTCGCAGGCGCAGGCCGCCTTTCTCCGGCTGCTCGCCTGGCGACCGACGCACCGCTTCGACGCCGACGCCTTCGGGCCGCAGCATCTGCCGCTCTTCGAGCGCGCGGTCGCGCTCTCCAAACGCCTACGCCGAGGATCCGTCGAACTCGTGACCACACCGCCCGGCGCAAAGGCGTACGTGGACGGGCGCTACGTGGGCGTGACCCCGGCGCTCGCTTTCGGGCTGACCGTCGGAGAGCACTATGCCACCTTCAAGATGCCGAGCTACGGCAAGGCCGCCGTGAAGGTCACCGTTCACCCGCAACGCCAGGAGAGCTACAGCGTCGAGCTCCGCCAGAGCGAGAAGTACCTCCTGCTGAAGCAGACCCTGGACCGCGCCACGGCGGGACTCGGTCAGCCGCGGGCGAGCGCCGCGATGGTGGACCTGCGGAGCGTGCTATTCGTGGATCAGGTGGTCTTCGCCACCATCAGCCCCGCGGCCACCGAGCAGATCGGGGTGCAGGCCTACCTCTACGACCTGCGCTCGCAGCTCCGCCTGAACGCGACGGGCCTCGTTCTCCCCGAACCGCGACTCAAAGAGCTCGAGCGTCTGGCGCAGCTCCTCTACGTGAACGTCCCGTACGACGGCGCCATCGCCACGCCTCCCGACCCACCGCCCCCTCCACCCCAGCGCCGACGCCGCTTCTACGCCACGTGGTGGTTCTGGACCGCCGTCGGGGCCGGGGCGGCAGCCGCGATCGTGACCCTGGCCGCGTGGCCGAGCGACAAGAGCTGTCAGGGGAACGCGGGAGACGGCAACCGCTGCGTGCGGATCCCGAACTAAGGGTCCCGATCCTCGGGGGCGACGGCGGGCGGCACGACCTCTTCCTCCCCGGCGACGGCAGGCGACGCGACCTCTTCCTCCGCGACGACGTCCGCCTCCGCCTCGACAGCGGCCCCGGCGAGGCTCCGGACGAGCTTTCGAACCTCGGGAGAGATCTCGTACGGCCCGAGGTCGAAGCGCCCCAGGCTGCGAGCCAGGAGCGAAACGCGTTCCCCGGCCGAGCTGCGCCGCTCCATGATCACCTTCCAGCGACCGCGCACCTTGCACATTCCACCCGCGCCAAATCCGTCCCCCGTGAAGTGGTCGTAGACCACGTCCACCTCCAGCTTCCCGGCGAGCGCCTCGAGCTCGGCCAGGATTGCGTTCTTGTCCATCTAGATACCCTCGAAGGGCTCTGAAAGAGCCCGTCAGCGCGATGACTTGTCCAGGTCGAGGATCTGCGTGCTGCCGACGTAGTCCTTGGTTTCGTATCTCGTGATCTTGCCGATCTTCCGCACGATCTCCGCCATCCGCTCCGCCTCCTTCAGGATGATGTCGATCGCTCGCCGATTCGAGTCGTCCTCGGCCACGCGCTTCTTGAGCAGCTCGGCGTAGCCCATGACGGAGGTGAGCGGCTGGTTCAGCTCGTGGGCCGTGGTTCCAGCGAGCTCAGCAATCAGCGCCTGCTTCTCGGACTCGAGCAGCTTCTCCTGCGCCTGAACGAGGCGCCTCTCGATGCGCAAGCGCTCGCGGAGGTCGCTGATGATTCCCACGACGCCAACCTCCTCGCCCCCTTCGTAGATCAGGCTGGCGCTCACGCTCACGGGGACGAGCTCCTTGTCCACGTTCAGGATCTCGCGGCGGCTCCCCTCCATGCGGCCTACCTCTCCCCCCTCGGCGCTCCGGAGCTCTTCGAGGACGTACTCCGCGGTCCCCTCCGGGAAGAGGTCCCGAAAGGCGAACTTGCCCACGACCTCCTCCGGCTGCAGTCCGAAGATGCGCTCCGCCCCCGCGTTGAAGAGCACGACGCGCCCATCCACGTCCGTGGCGATGATCGCGTCCACGGTGCTGTCGATCAGCCGCTCGAGGAACTCCTTGGTCGTGCGAAGCTCCTCCGACAGCGCCCGAGCCTCCGTGACGTCGCGAAAGCTCAGCACGAGCACTTCGTCCTCCGTCAGGAGCGCACTCAACGAAACGGACACCCGGATGGGATCGCCGCTCGTCGTCACGAGCCCCAGGTCGAAGGTCTGGCCCCCGCGGCTCTCGCGCGCCCCCGACAGCACGTCCGCCAGGACGATCCGATCGTCGGGGACGAGGACGTCGCAGAAGGAGCGCGACACCAGGCCGTCCCGCGCGTACCCGGTGATCTGCTCACCCGCCGGGTTCACGTAGAGCACCTTCATCTCGCCGTCCAGCACGACGATGCCATCGAAGGCGCGCTGGAAGAACTCCTCGTACTTGTGCAGCACGGTCGGACGGCTCGGCGGCTCCGACGAGACCACCGCCACGCGTCGCGTGCGCTCGTGCAGGGACCGATAGAGATCCGACGCGCGCAGCCGCGGTGCCAGGACGGCGCCCGTCCCGCGCAAGAGCTCCTGCACGGGCTCCCCGGGCGACATCCCGTCTACCCACTCGCAGCGCAGCGCGCCGAAGCAGGATCCATCGTCGACGAGCGGTACGGCCGCAACGACTGCGCCCGAGGCCGAGGGGGTCCCCACCCCCGCCTCTCGCGCATCGATGCCGCCGCGCAGGAGGGCGGCCGCCTCCGGCGCACGGGCGGCCGGCACCGGGAGCTTCGCCACGGTCGCATCGTCACTGCTGCCGAGCAGGAAGAGGACTCCGGGGTCCTCTCCGCCGACGAACACCTCCGCCAGGCTCGCACCCGTAACCTCGACCAGCCGCAGGAGCGCCTCGTGCAACACCTCCTCGAATTCCACGGTGGTGTCGAGCATCGAGGCCAGCGCGAGTAGCACCTGGGCGTGGACCCGTCGACGAGCCCCTTCCGCCTCGATCTCGCCGCGCTCCGCCAGCGCCGCGATGCGATCCGACACGAGGTCGCGACCGGCGGGCCAGGGGAGCGCGTCGTCCGCCCCCGCCCGCAGGGCTTGTAGCAGCTCCTCCGCGCCGCCACCCGGGCAAAGCGCGAGAACCGGCGGCGGCGGTTCCACCTGCGATCGGCCGGCGAGGCTGCGAGAGACCTCGCCCATCTGCCGACCGCTGACCACGCACACCGAGGGAAAGCCCCCCTGGAAGTCGGCGATCGCGTCCACGCGGACGACCCCCAGCCCCAGCTCGCAGAGGTGAGCGCGCACATCGTCGAGCTCCGGCTCGAGCCCGACGAGCAGCACCGAGACCTTTCTCACCGTCCGGCCCCCCGCGGTGGAGGGTAGACCCCGCGGTAGGCGGCCAGGGCGGCCGCGTAGACCTCCTTGAGCGGCACTCCGTGCGCCGCGGCGGCCTGGCGACACACCTCGAACTCCGGCGCAGCGTTGACGACGCGGTCCCCCTCCAGCGCCTCCTTCACCTCGATCACGCCGTAGGCCGTCGAGACGGTACGAGAGCGACGGGCCAGAGTCTGCCGCGAGACCGGATATCGACGGAGCCCGATGGTGGTGGACTCGGTGAGCAGCGTTTGCTCCACCGCGGCCAGCTGCCCCCCCGCGCAGAGGGCGGAAAGGGTGAGACCGGGCCGCCCCTTCTTCATCATGATGGACGTGTACCACACGTCCACGGCCCCCGCAGCAAAGAGCCGCTCCGCCACATAGGCCGACCACTCCGGGGTCATGTCGTCCAGGTTGGCCTCCACGACCAGCATCTCCGTCTCCGCCGCCTCCCTCACCTGGTCGTCTATCAGCAGCAGTCGGAGGTGATTCGGACGATCCGGGAGCGACGCATCCCCCGCGCCGTAGCCCACGCCCGCGAGCCGTCCGCTCGGAATGCCACCGAAGCTTTCGGCCAACGTCGCCACAATGGCCGCTCCCGTGGGCGTGCAGAGCTCGAGCTCCGCCCCTCCGTCCGCGATGGGAAGCCCTCGCAAGATCTCGAGGGCCGCGGGCGAGGGGACCGGGAGTCGCCCGTGCGCACAGCGCGTGAACCCCCTGCCCACCGGCACCGCGCGGGAGCTGACGCGCGAGGGCCGGAGGTAGTCCACGGCCAGCGCCGCGCCCACGATATCCACGATCGAATCGATGGCCCCGACCTCGTGAAAGGTCACCTCGTCGAGGGGAAGCTCGTGCATCTTCGCCTCGGCCCGCCCCACTCGCTCGAAGATCCTCTCGGCGAGGGCCTTCACCGGGGAGCTCAGGCTCGAGGCAGCCAGCAGCGTCCTGATCTCCCTATAGCTGCGATGCGCGTGCCCTCCCCCTCCGGGCTGGAGTTCGTGCGGATGTTCGTGCGGATGTTCGTGCGGATGTTCGTGCGGATGTTCGTGCGGATGTTCGTGCGGATGTTCGTGCGGATGTTCGTGCGGGTGTTCATCGTGACGCCGATGCTCGTGCCTCCCGCCCCCCACGCGCACTTGCACGTCGCACCCGGAGATCCCGAGATGCTGCCTCCGCCCGACGACGAGCTCGTAGCCGGAGAGAGGCAGACCCGCCAACCCTCCCCGGATCACCTCCTCGGGCACCCCGAGGTCGAGCGCCGCCCCGAGGAACATGTCCCCCGCAATCCCGGCAAAGCAGTCCAGATACAGATGCCGTCCTTGCTCGAGCGACCGCATGGCTTCGCCTCTCCGCCGCTACTTCGCCGGCTTCTTGCGCAGGGGTTGCACCCGGACCTCCTCCACCGCACGCTCGGTCACGCTGAGCACCGTGATCTGCGTCGTCCCCACGGTGAGCTGCTCTCCTGCGCTCGGAATGCGCTTCAACCGATCGAGCACGAGCCCGGCCACCGTCTCGTAGTCCTCGTCCGTCGGAAGCTGGAGCTTCGCCGCATCGTTCAGGCGCTGCACGGGCGCGCGGCCGAGCACGCGGAAAGCCCCGCCGGGCTCCTTGCGGATCAGCTGCGCGCCCTCGTCGTCGTACTCGTCCTGGATGTCGCCGACGATCTCCTCGATGATGTCCTCGATGGTCACCACCCCCGTCGCACCGCCGTACTCGTCCACCACGATGGCCATCCCCTGCCCCTCGCGCTGCAAGCGCACGAGCGTGTCCACCACGGGCTGGTTCTCCGGGATGAAGATCGCCGCCCGACAGAGCTCGGGCAGGGACGCCGTGGTCGCGGCGCGCAGGATGTCGAAACCGTGGACGATCCCCTCGATCTGGTCGACGCGCTCCCGATAGACCGGCAGCCGTGTGTGTCCCTTGTCGGCGATCTCCCGCGCCACGTCGGAGATCGACGCGCCGAGCGACACGGCCGTGACCTCGCTCAGCGGGAGCATCACGTCGCGCGCCCGGGTATCCGAGAACTCGAAGATGTTGGCGATGAGCTGGCGTTCCTCGGGCGTGATGGGATCCGCCCCCTGCCGGTTCGGCAGCTGGATCAAAAGGCGCAACTCCTCGCGGCTCATCAGCGAGCGCTGCGGGTCGAGCTTCATACGCCGCATCAGGAAGCGGCTGAAGGCGCTCCCCGCCACCACCGCCGGTAGGAAGAGCAGTCGGAAGCCAGAGAAGACGTAGATGAGTGGAGGCGCCAGCACGTCGGCGTAGTGGTGGCAGATGCTCTTCGGCACGATCTCGCCGAAGACCAGCACGAGGGGCATCATGACCCCGAGAGAGAGCAGCTCGGCCTGCCCGGGATAGCGCGGCAGGAGCTCCACCGTGGCCATCGCCGTGCTCAGGACGACGCAAATGTTGGTTCCGACGAGCGAGGTGGAGATGAGCTGCCCCGGGTCGTTCAGGAAGCGGAGGATCATGGCCCCGCGACGCCCGCGTCCCTCCGCGTGGTGGCGGAGCTTCACCCGGTCGGCGGAGATGAGCGCGAGCTCTCCACCCGAGAAGAAGGCCTCGAGGAGCAGGCAGACCGCCAGGACGACGATGGTGACCGTCATGGCGGGACGATCCGCACCTCCCCCGTCGGAGGGGGAAGATCCTTCTCGTCCTTGATCTCGCCGAAGAGCTCCTCGAGCAGGTCCTCCATCGTGACCAGCCCCGCGAATCGGCCGTACTCGTCCACCACGAGCGCCTGGTGGGTGCGGCGCTTGCGGAACTCGCGAAAGAGCTGCTCGCACTTCGTGGCCTTCGGGATGAAGTAGCCGGGGTGCAGCAGATCCTGGAGGCGCCGATGGCTCTCGCGCTCGATACCGTGCGCCACGGCGACGAGGTCCTTGGCGTAGAGGACCCCCACGATGCGGTCTCGGTTGCCCTGGTAGATGGGGATCCGGCTGTAGCGCCCGCGACGAACCTCCTCGAGCATCCGGTTAAGGGGCAGGTTGTAGCTGAGCATGAAGACGCGCGCGGCCGGCGTCATCACGTCCTTCACGCGGCGGTCCCCGAACTCGAAGACGTTGTGGATGAGCTTCCGCTCGCTCTCGCGGATCTCGCCCCCACGCACCACCTCGTCGACCATGGTGCGGAACTCCTCCTCGCCGACGCCCCGGGGCTCGGGCGGCCGGGCCTCTCCGACGAGGCGCACCACCGCATCGGCGATGCGCTCGATGATCCACCGCAGGGGCGCCATCACGAGCGCGAGGAGCCAGATCGGGCGCGCGGCCACCACCGCCCACCGCTGACCGAGGCGCGCGGCGACGTTCTTGGGGGTGATCTCTCCGAGCATGAGGATCAGCACCACCGCGACGCTGGTAGAGACCACGGTGACGACCACGTGACCCCGCGCGTGGAGGTACCTGTCGGTCACCGCGGCCATGAGCGCCGAGGCGGCGATATTCACGAACTCGTTACCGATGAAGATTGTTGCGATGAGCCGCCGCGGCTGACCCAGGAGCTGCGCGAGTAACGCGGCGCGGGGGTGCCCCTCCTCGCGCAGGCGCATGAGCTGGACCGGTCCCATCGAGAAGAGCGCCGTCTCGGAGCCCGAGAAGAAGGCGGAGAGCGTGATGAGCACGAAGAAGAGCAGCAGTCGGAGGATGATCTCGGCGTCCATGCGCTCAGCTATCCCGACGCTAGAAGGTCGGCCGGGGTCACCCGACGAGTTGCCCGCGCCGGAGGCCCTTCTCGGCCGGCGTGCCCTTTGGCGGCCTGAGCGGCAGCTGGACGACGAAGATCGACCCCTTCCCCTCTGGCTGCTCGACCCACACCTTCCCCCCGTGCGCCTCGACGAAGTGCTTCACGATGGAGAGACCGAGCCCGGTCCCGCCGAACTCGCGCGTGGAGGAGCTGTCGAGCTGATAGAAGGCCTCGAAGATGCGCTCCCGCGCCTCGGGCGGAACGCCGACGCCCGTGTCGCGAACGCGGATCTCGACGGCGGGCAGGCCTCCAGCCGCGATCTGGTCGAGCTTCAACTCCCCCGTCGCCGCCGAGACCCGGATCTCTCCCCCCTCGGTGGTGAACTTGACGGCGTTGCTCACCAGATTGAGGAGCACCTGACGCGTCTTGGCGCGGTCGGCCAGGATCATCGGGAGCGCCGGCGCGGCCTCGTACTGCAGGAGAAGCCCCTTGCGTCGGGCCTGGGGCATCATCGCGTCGCTGACCTGGCGCAGCAGGTCCGCGACGTCCACCCGCTCGCAGGCCAGCTGCACGTTGCCGGTCTCGATCTTGGAGATGTCGAGGATCTCGCTGATGATCTGAAGGAGCTGGTCCCCCTTCTCCATGATCGTCTGCACGTAGTCGCGTTGCTCGGGCGCGAGCGGCCCGGCGAGCCCCTCGAGGAGCATCTCGCTGTACCCGATAACCGATGTCAGGGGCGTGCGAAGCTCGTGGCTGACGGTGGCGAGGAAGTTGCTCTTGAGCTTGTCGAGCTCCTTCAGCTTCTCGACAGAATCGGCCAGGCGTCGGTTCTTTTCCGTGAGTTCGTTGTACGCGTCCTGGATCGCCGCGATGTGGATCTGCGACGTCAGGTGCCGCGCGTACCCGTTCTGCACGATTACCGAGAGGACCTCTCCGACCGCGCCCAGATTCCGCTCGACCTGCGACCGCGGGTGAGTCGGCAGACGCCCCAGCTCCGCGACCAGCGCCGGCCGGGACCCCTCGTCGGAGGCCGTGCCGTCGGGTCGGAGCAGCTCCTCGACCTCGCTCGGCAGCTCCGCCAGCCCCTCCGGGCGATACGGCCCGTAGATCAGCCGGCCGAGGAGCACGCCCTGGTGCGTGATCGGCAGGAGCGCGTAGTTCAGGCCGCAGATGCACCGTTCGTCGGGAGTCCCTCGCGGGCCGGAGGGGTCCGACGGGTGCGCCAGCCGGTCGAACGAGCAGCAGACCTTCGCACCGGCCGGAAGCGCCGCGATGCGGCGGCAGTAGCCGTACTCGGCGGGCACGTCCACCAGCACCTGCCCGCGACCATCGGCCACGGCGAGTCCGGTGCCGAAGAGGCGCGAAAAGGTCATGCAGACCCTTTGCAGGGAATCCTGGTCCAGGATCTCGGCGAGTGTGACCGGTTGTTCGAGGAGGGAGGGGCCTTCCATCGGGGCCTTGGGCGGTCGATGTAAGGCTATCCTGCCATCAGTGGCCGACGCGTGGCAAGCAGCGCAGCGGGAGCGTAGGCTCCGCCGCGCCGTCAGAGGGTCCGACGGAGGGGGATCGGCGTGAGGATGAGCAGGAAGACCAGCCCGATGAGCAGGCACACCCGGCGACGCCCCGGCGTGAGCGCGTCCTCCCCCACCGGGGGATGGTAGACCCCGCCCGAGAAGCGCCGCATGAGCGTGAGCAAGACCCACCACACGAACCACGGCAGCCCCGCCGCTACCCCGAGGAGCAGAGCGGTCCGCAGAATGGCCTTGCGGGAGAGTTCGTAGATGGCGAAGGCGCTGGCCCCCACGGCGAGCGGCAAGAGTCCGAGGTGCAGCCAGCGCGAGGCGCGGTCGTGACGCGCTCCGAAATAGGCGAAGGCCACGTGACCCCCATCGAGCTGGCCGATGGGGAGGAGATTGATCATCGTGACGAGCAGCCCCACCCAGCCGGCCCAGGCCACCGGGTGCAGCGCCACGTCGAGACCGCCGCCGGGGAGCACCTGCCCCTTGATGAGCAGCTTCAGCGCCAGATAGAGAATCGAGTTGCCCTCCAGAAAGCCCGGACCGACGGGCTTCACGGGCGAGAGGTGGATGCCATAGGCCAGGATCGGAAGGGCCACCACGAGGCCCGCGAGCGGACCCGCCGCGCCCACGTCGACGAGCGCGTTGCGGGAGGCGATCGCCCCGCGCATGCGGATCACGGCTCCCATGGTGCCGATCATGCCGAAGGGCAGCGGAATGAAGTAGGGCAGGCTCACGTCCACCCGGTGGTAGCGCGCGAGCACGTAGTGGCCCATCTCGTGGGTCATGAGGATGGCGAGCAGCGAGAGGGAGAACGGCCAGCCGTCCCAGAGGAGCGGCAACACCTGGCGCGCCGGGAGCGCGAGCGCCTCGGGGTGGACGTAGAGGGCGCCGGCCCAGGTAGTGGTGACGCAGGTGGCCGCGAAGAGGAGCAGGTGCAGCGCGTAGCGATGCCGGCGAGGATCGTCAGCGGGATGCGAGTCACCGTCCATCGGCACGCTCGCGAAGCTTCTGCACGTAGGCCTGCCGCCGAGGCGTCGCTTCGGCGCCGCTGAGCGCGTCGACGCGCAGGAGGAGCTCTCGCTGCTCGTCGGTCAGCTCGTGCGGAATCTCCACCACCACCTTCACGATCTGATCGCCCCGGCGCGCGCCGTCGAGCAGCCCCTTGCCGCGCAGTCGGAGCAGCCGCCCAGGCTGCGTTCCGGGGGGAACTCGCAGGCGCACGGGGCCATCGAGCGTCGGGACCTCTTCGGTTCCTCCGACGGCCGCGGTGCTCACACTCACGGGCAGCTCGAGCACCACGTCGGCCCCCTGGGCCTGCAAGAAGGGGTGCGGAGCGTGTCGCATCGTCACGAACAGGTCCCCGGCCCGCCCGCCGAAGGCGCCCGGCTCCCCCTCCCCCGGCACGCGCCGGATCTCTCCCGCGCGGGTACCAGGGGCAAGCTCCACCACGAAGTCCTTCTCCCGCTCGACGCGCCCCACGCCGTCGCACGACCTGCAGGCCCGCGTGACGCGGATCCCTTGCCCGCCGCAGCGGGGACAGGGTTTCGGCAGCGAGAGGAAGCCGGAGCGCAGGTCCCCTCGGCCCTGACAGCTCGGGCAGGCTTCCGCACCACCCGGCGCTGCCCCGCGGCCGACGCATGCGCCGCAAACCTCCGTCACGGGAAACGAGATGCGCTTGCGCGCCCCGTGCGCCACCTCCTCGAGAGTCAGCTCCAGCTCGTAGCGCAGGTCGCGTCCGTTTCGCCGCCTGCGGAGCGGCCCGAGGAGCTCGTTCAGCAGGTCCGAGACGCTCTCCGGAACGTGGTCGAACTGCGTCCGCGCGTCGTAGGCTGCCCGCTTGGTCGCATCCGCGAGCACCGAGTAGGCTTCGCTGCAGCGCTTGAAGCGCTCCTCCGCCTCGGGCGAGGCGTTCTTGTCGGGGTGGAGCCGCAGCGCCTTGCGGCGATACGCGGCCTTGATCTGTTCGAGCGTCGCCCCCCGCGGGACGCCCAGCACCTGGTAGTGGTCGGGAAGGGAGTCCGGGATCACCGCGCGCCGTTCAGGCCCCTTCCGAGGCACCGCCCCCCTTCTCGTCGTACATCACCGCCGCGAAGCGGTACGAGGAATCCTGGAGCTGTTCGATGGCTTTGCGGAGCTCCTCCGTCGAGCCGCGGGCGAGCATCTCCTTGCATCGGACGAGGTCCTGCTGGATGTCCGAGAGGTCGGTCGCGCTGAGCATGTCGCTGTACTCGCGCACCGCTCCCTCGGTGGTATAGATCAGCGTCTCGGCGGCGTTGCGGAGGTCGGCCACCTCCTTCTTGCGCACGTCCTCCTCCTTGTGGCTCTCGGCCTCGCCAATGATGCGCTGGATCTCCGCCTCGGTGAGGCCGCTCGTGGGGACCACCCGCACGCTCTGCTCCTTGCCCGACCCGAGGTCCTTCGCCCCCACGTTCACGATGCCGTTCGCGTCCAGATCGAAGGTGACCTGGATCTGCGGCACCCCGCGCGGCGCGGGCGGGATCCCGAGGAGCTGGAAGTGGGCCAGGCTCTTGTTGTCCGAGGCCATCTCCCGCTCCCCCTGCAGGACGTGCACGTTGACGAGCGGCTGGTTGTCTACGGCGGTCGAGAAGATTTCCGACTTGCGCGTCGGGATGGTGGTGTTCTTGGGAATGAGTCGCGTGAAGACTCCCCCGGCCGTCTCCACGCCGAGGCTCAGCGGGGTGACGTCGAGGAGCAGCACCTCCTGCACCTCGCCCCGGATGACGCCGCTCTGGATCGCCGCCCCGATCGCCACGACCTCGTCGGGGTCGACGCGCTTGTTGGGCTTGCGGCCGAAGAATTCTGCCGCCCGCTCCTGGACGCGGGGCATGCGCGTCTGCCCTCCGACCAGGATCACCTCCTGAACGTCCTTCACCGTCACGCCCGCGTCCTTGAGCGCGACGCGGCAGGGCTCGAGGGTCCGTTCCACCAGGTCGTCGGTGAGGGACTCGAGCTTCGCGCGGGTCAACGAGGTCGTGAGGTGCAACGGCGTCCCCGTACCGCTGGCGGCGATGAAGGGCAGGTTGACGTCCGTCTCCAGGGCCGCCGAGAGCTCGTGCTTGGCTTTCTCCGCCGCCTCTCGCAGCCGCTGCAGCGCCATCTTGTCGCGCCGCAGGTCGAGCCCCTCGTTCACCTTGGAGAAGACCTCCGCCAGGTGGTCGATGATGCGCGCGTCGAAGTCCTCGCCGCCGAGGAAGGTGTCGCCGCTCGTGGCCTTGACCTCGAAGACGCCGCTCTTGAGCTCCAGGATCGAGATATCGAAGGTTCCGCCCCCGAGGTCGTAGACGGCCACCCGCTCCGCCTTCCCCTCCTGGAAGCCGTAGGCCAGGGCCGCGGCGGTCGGCTCGTTGATGATCCGCAGCACGTTGAGGCCCGCGATGCGGCCAGCGTCCTTCGTGGCCTGTCGCTGCGCATCGTCGAAGTACGCAGGCACCGTGATCACCGCGTCGGTCACCGTCTCCCCGAGGTAGGCCTCCGCGATCTCCTTCATCTTGGTCAGCACGATGGCCGAGATCTCGGGAGGCGAGTAGTCGCGGCCGCGGACGCGCACCCTGGCGTCCCCGTTGTCGGCCCCGACGATGCTGTAGGCGGCGGATTCGCGCATCCGCTGCACCTCGGCGTCGGAGAACTTGCGCCCGATCAGCCGCTTGACCGCACTGATGGTGTTCTCCGGGTTCGTCACCGCCTGACGCTTGGCGATCTGCCCCACCAGCCGGTCACCTGCCTCCGTGAAGGCCACGATGGAAGGAGTGGTGCGGCTCCCCTCCGCGTTGGGGATCACCACCGGGTCGTCGCTGACGAGCACCGCCACGCACGAGTTCGTCGTTCCGAGATCGATGCCAACCGCGCGGCTCATGGATCGGTCGCCTCCCCCTTCGCGTCGTCAGATGGCCCCGGGTCCGCGCCCGCCTCGGTCGGCGGCGGCGAGACGGGCCCCTGGGAGACGACGACCATCGCCGGCCGCACGAGCTTGCCCTCGCGGCTGTAGCCTCGCTGCAGCTCGCGCAGCACCGTCCCCTTGGGCTCGTCCGAGGCCTGTTGCTGGATCGCCTCGTGCTTCTCCGGGTCGAAGGGCGTGGCCAGCGCTTCGACGGCCTGGATCCCGTAGCGTCCGAGGAGTCCGACAAACTGCTTGTGGACCATTCGCATCCCGTCCACGAGCGACTTCACCGCCGGGTCGGTCGCCTCGACCTCCACGTGCGCGAGGGCCCGCTCGATGTTGTCCAGGACGGGCAAGAAGTCGCAGACCACCTTGTCCTCGGCGCGGCGAACGGAGTCCGTGAGCTCCGTTCGGCTCCGCCGCTTGAAGTTCTCGAAGTCCGCCGCGGTGCGAAGCAGCCGGTCGTGGGTGCGCTTCTGTTCCTCCTCGAGCTCGGCGGCCCGCTTCGCCAGGGCGCTCTCGGTCGCCGGCGCGCCAGGTTGGGCTGGAGCTTCATCCTCCGGCCGGACCGCGCCCTGCTCGGCGGAGGCCGGCGCAGAGCCGTCGGGTCCGGCGGCCGGATCCACCTTGTGGCTGTTCGTTTCACTCGAGGTCATTGCGTTCACCTGAAGCCGTGCGCCCTCTGCGCGCCTGGGATTCTATCACGTTGTCGCGAGCATAGGAAGGGTCTGGAGTCGGTGCGAGGTGCCGGGGCTAGCTCTCGCGAAGGAAGTCGGTGAGGAGACCGGCAGCGAAGTCCACGATCGAGATGACGCGAGGATAGTCCATGTTCGAGGGACCGATGACGCCGAGCGTGCCGAGCGGGCGCTGCCCGCCGTAGGCCTTGAGGACCACCGAGCAGCTTCGCATCTCCGCCTCGCGCGTCTCGGCGCCGATGAAGACCTGCACCCCCTCGGCCCCCACCGTCTCGTCGAGGAGGCGCAGCACGAGGCGCTTCTCCTCCACGGCGCGCAGGAGCGCCTTCAGCTCCTCCGGGTCGGTGAGCTCGGGGTGGTCGAGGAGGTTCGACTGCCCCTCGATCATGACCTCCGCCTCCGAGGGGCCGCCGAGCGCCTCGGCCCCGAGAGCCAGCGCCCGCGTCACGAGGCTGTCGTACCGGTTCTGCTCCTTGTCGAGCTCTTCCTGGACCACCCGCCTCACGTCGTGCAGCTCGCGCCCCTCGCAGAGTTGATTCAGGTACCGGTGTACCGCCTCGAGTTCCTCGGGGGAAAGGGGGGCGGTGACCTCCACGAGGCGATTCTGCACCACCCCCGAGCCCATCACGAGCACCGCGATCATCCGTCCCTGGCTCAGCGGAACGAACTCGATCCGCATCAGGCGGGAGAGCTCGCGCCTC